>JASLDQ010000279.1 GCA_030151505.1 Chromobacteriaceae bacterium | reverse complement strand
TCAGCTACTCGGCCGTGGCCGGGGTGGTGGGCGGCGGCGGCATCGGCGACCTGGCCATCCGCTACGGTTACTACCGTTTCCAGTTGGACGTGATGCTCGGCATGGTGGCGCTGCTGGTCGTCATCGTGCAGATCATCCAGTTCGCCGGCAATCGCATCGCCGCCCGGCTCGACAAGCGTTAAGCCGTCAGCCCGCAGCACCAAGACACATCCAACAAGGAGCATCCATGCGTCGCACATTCCTGAAACTCGCCGCCGCCACCCTCGTCGGCGCCGCCCTGAGCGCTTCCGCCTTTGCCGCCGATCCGGCCAAGAAGGAAATCACCTTCGGCACCACCGTGGGCGATTTCGGCGACATGGTGCGCCAGTCGATCAAGCCGCAGCTGGAAAAGAAGGGCTACACCGTCAAGCTGGTCGAATTCACCGACTACGTCCGTCCGAATCTGGCACTGGCCGAAGGCGCAATCGACGTCAACATTTTCCAGCACCGTCCGTATCTGGATAACTTCGCCCGCGAGCACAAGCTCAGCCTGACTCCGGTGGCGCAGGTGCCGACCGGCCCGCTCGGCCTGTATTCGGGCAAGCTCAAGGCGCTGAACCAGGTCAAGGCCGGCAGCACCGTGGCGGTGCCGAACGACCCGACCAATATGGCGCGCGCCTTGGTGATGCTGGCCGATGCCGGCTGGATCACGCTCAAGCCGGGCATCGATCCGCTGCGCGTCAGCGAGAAGGACATCGCCGAGAACCTCAAGCAGGTCAAGATCGTGCAACTGGAAGCGGCCCAACTGCCGCGCGCCCGCGCCGACGTGGACTTTGCCGTCATCAACGGCAACTACGCGGCGTCGAGCGGCATCAAGTTCACCGAAGGGCTGTTCCTCGAAAAAGGCTACACCTTCGTCAATGTGGTCGTGGCTCGCAGCGCCGATGTGAACAAGCCTTTCGTCAAAGACGTGGTGGCCGCGTACAATTCGCCGGAGTTCAAGCAGTACGCGAAGCGCCGTTTCGCCGGCTACAAGTTCCCGCAAGGCTGGAACTGATCGCCGTTCTGGCCGCGGCCCAGACCGGAAGCCCGCCATGCGCGGGCTTTTTCATTGCTGTATCGAGGGGGGAGAATGCGTCGAATCGTTCTTGCGGCCTTGCTGGCCGTCTTGCCGGTGGCATCCGGCTGGGCCGCCGGGCCGCAGGTGTTGCAGCCCGGTCCGTCCGGCGTTCAGGTGGGGGGGCAGGTCGCCGGCTACGGGGTGCGCGACTATGTGTTCAACGGCCGTGAAGGGCAGGAGGCGCGCATCACCCTCAAGGGGAGCCCGGCGGCGTACTTTCTGCTGTGGCAACCCGGCGACGAGCAGATGACGGTGGTGGAAACCCGGGACTGGCTGGGAACATTGCCGAGCAACGGCCGCTATGTGCTGCGGGTGTTCCTCTACCGCAAGCATGCCGAACGCGGCGACAAGGCCGGTTACACGCTGCGGGTCCGGCTCGGGCGCGCGCCGGCGAAACGCCGCTGAGGCCGTCGCGGTTCCCGCCGGTCCGGGGCCTGCGTTTGCGCGTCCGGTGACGTGCGTCCGGCCCGGATGGCTGGGCCGGTTTGGGGGCGTGAATGCTGCCGTTTGCCGCAGAGCAGATCGTACCGCTCCGCTGCCGGTTTCGTGATAAAAACGCGCCTTCGTCAATCAGGATGGAGGATCAAGCGTATGGAGTCTCTTGCCATGGAGCTGCCGCCGGTCACGCGGGTCAGCAGCCTTGAGACATGCCTCGATGCATTGTCTGAACAGGGCTGGGCCGTGTGGCCGGAGTTTCTGGATGCCGCCACCGTGGCGGCCTTGCGCGGACACGCGCTCGATATTCATGCCGACGGCGGCTTTCATCGCGCCGGCGTCGGCCGCGGTGACGGACTGGCGGTGCGCGAGGGCGTACGCAGCGATTACGTGATGTGGCTGGACGACGCGCCGCCGCACCCGCTGGTCGATCACTATCTTGCCCGCATGGACGAATTGCGCCAGGCGGTGAATCGCGAACTCTTTCTCGGCTTGCACGATCTCGAAAGCCACTTCGCCGTCTACCCGACCGGCAGTTTCTACCTGCGCCACCTCGACCGTTTCCGCGACAACGATTTGCGCACCCTGACGGTGGTGTTCTATCTCAACGACGACTGGCAGGCCGAAGACGGCGGCCAGATACGCTTCTGGCCCGACCCGTCCGGAATCGGCGATTACGTCGACCTGCCGCCCGCCGGCGGCACCCTGCTGCTGTTCCTGTCCGACCGCTTCTGGCATGAAGTGCGGCCGACCCATCGCCAGCGGGTCAGCATCACCGGCTGGTTCCGCCGCCGCCCTGTCTGAGGGGGCGGGATGCGCCTGTGCTAGAATTCCGGCACTTTGAGATTTGTCGGAATTAAGGGTGCATCATGTCGGGCAATACCTTCGGACTGCTGTTTACCGTGACTTCTTTTGGCGAAAGCCACGGCCCGGCCATCGGCTGCGTGGTCGATGGCTGCCCGCCCGGACTGGCCATCAGCGAGGCCGACATCCAGCAGGAACTGGACCGGCGCAAGCCCGGCACCAGCCGTCACGTGACCCAGCGGCGCGAACCCGACGCGGTGGAAATCCTCTCCGGCGTGTTCGAGGGCAAAACCACCGGCACCCCGATCGCGCTCCTGATCCGCAATACCGACCAGCGCAGCAAGGATTACGGCAACATCGCCGACACTTTCCGTCCCGGTCACGCCGACTACACCTACTGGCACAAATACGGCATCCGCGATCCGCGCGGCGGCGGACGCAGTTCGGCGCGCGAGACCGCCGTGCGGGTGGCGGCCGGCGCCATCGCGAAGAAGTGGCTGAACGAGCAGTTCGGCATCGTCGTGCGCGGCCACATGAGCCAGATCGGCGACATCGCCATCCCGTTCAAGTCGTGGGACGAAGTCGGCAACAATCCCTTTTTCGCCGCCGACAGCAGCGTGGTGCCGCAGCTGGAGGACTACATGGACTCGATCCGCAAGTCGCTCGACTCGGTCGGCGCGCGCCTGCGGGTGGTGGCGGAGAACGTGCCGGTGGGCTGGGGCGAGCCGGTGTTCGACCGGCTGGACGCCGACATCGCCCATGCGATGATGAGCATCAACGCGGTCAAGGGCGTGGAAATCGGCGCCGGTTTCGGTTGCGTGACCCAGCGCGGCAGCGAACACGGCGACGAGCTGACCCCGCAGGGCTTCGCCAGCAACCACGCCGGCGGCATCCTCGGCGGGATTTCCTCCGGCCAGGACATCGAGGTGTCGATCGCGATCAAGCCGACCTCATCCATCGCCCAGCCGCGCCGTTCGATCAACAAGGCGGGCGAGGCCATCGACATGGAAACCCACGGCCGCCACGATCCCTGCGTCGGCATCCGCGCCACCCCCATCGCCGAGGCAATGCTGGCGCTGACCCTGATCGACCACGCGCTGCGCCACCGCGCCCAGTGCGGCGACGTGCGGGTGGACACCCCGCGCATTCCCGGCCGCATCGGCTGAGTTCGTTCCAATGGCCTAGCCCGTCTCAGGCTTTCGGCCGATGTCCCGACCATGCCCGCTGCGCTACGCTGCGGGCATGGCTCATTCCTCCCGCCTTCCTCTTGTCTATGCCTGCTCCGGCTGCTCCAGTGCCGCGCAGATGGCCAACGACTTCGCTCTGCGCCTGAGCCGAGAAGGCCATGCCGAGATGTCGTGCATCAGCGGCGTGGGCGGAGGTGTGACCGCGCTGGTCAGAACCGCGCAATCCGGTCGGCCCATCCTCGCGCTGGACGGTTGCCCACTGCGCTGCGTGCAGGCCTGTCTGCGGCAGGCGGGGGTCACGGCTGCCCGCCATCTTGTCCTGTCCGA
>JASLDQ010000246.1 GCA_030151505.1 Chromobacteriaceae bacterium | reverse complement strand
AGGAATGCGCCGAATTGGTCAAGGGGGCTGGCGTCGAGGTGTTGAGCGTGGTGCTGGGTAAGCGCCAGAGCCCCGATGCCAAGTTGTACGCCGGCAAGGGCAAGGTCGAGGAAATCGGTCTGGCCATCAAGGCCTACGACGCCAATGTGGTGGTCTTCAACCATGCGTTGTCACCTGGGCAGCAGCGTAATCTCGAGCGGGAACTGCAGTGCCGGGTGGTCGACCGTCCCAGCCTGATCCTCGACATCTTTGCCCAGCGTGCCCGCAGTTTCGAAGGCAAGCTGCAGGTTGAACTGGCCCAGCTCAACCACCTGGCCACCCGGTTGGTGCGCGGCTGGACCCACCTTGAGCGGCAAAAGGGCGGTATCGGCCTGCGCGGCCCGGGTGAAACCCAGCTGGAAACCGACCGCCGTTTGCTCGGGGTGCGCGTCAAGCTGCTGAAGGAACGCCTGGCCAAGGTGGAGCGTCAACGCAACGTGCAGCGACGCAGTCGCGAAAAGGCCGGAATCCTCAGCGTTTCCATCGTCGGCTATACCAACGCCGGCAAGTCGACCCTGTTCAACGCGCTGACCAAGGCCAAGATTTATGCGGCCGATCAGCTGTTCGCGACCCTCGATACCACCAGCCGCAAGCTCTACCTTAATGAGAATCTAAGCGTGGTGCTGTCTGATACGGTCGGTTTCATCCGCGATCTGCCTCACCAGCTGGTAGCGGCGTTCAAGGCGACGCTGGAGGAAACGGTACGCGCCGACTTGTTGTTGCACGTTGTCGACAGCGCCAGCGATACCCGCGAGCGCCAGATCGAGGAGGTCAACAAGGTGTTGGCCGAAATCGATGCCGACGCCATCCCGCAGCTGATCGTCTGGAACAAGTGCGATCTCAAGGGACTGCCTCCCGAAATCATCCGCGACGATCACGGCCTGATAACTGGCGTCCGGGTGTCGGCGCTGACGGGAGCCGGGCTGGAGCTGTTGCGCGAGGCGCTTGTCGAACGCGCATCGCTCCCCACATACTGAATCTGACCGCTAACACAAATAAAACGGATACTCCATGGCACAGAACGACCCGCAATGGGGCGGGGGCCGGCGCGGCAATGACGGGCCGCCCGACCTTGACGAAATCTTCCGCAGGCTCAACCAGAAACTGTCCCGCCTCCTGGGTGGCAAGGGCGGGAGCGGCGATGGCGGCGGCAATAGTCCGACCCCTTCGCGCGGTGCGATGCGCGGCGGTGCATTCGCCTTGGGGGGCGTGCTGCTCGCCTTGTGGATGGCCAGCGGCTTCTACATCGTTGACGCGCGCGAGCAGGGCGTGGTGCTGCAGCTGGGCCGTTACAACCGCACGGTCGACGCTGGCCTGCAATGGCACATGCCTTATCCTTTCGAGAAGGTCGAGATCGTCAATCTGACCGAAGTGCGCAGCGTTGAAGTCGGATACCGCAGTAACGCCAAGAACCGCGTGCCGGAAGAATCGCTGATGTTGACGGAAGACCAGAACATCATCGACGTGCAATTGTCGGTGCAGTACGACGTCAAGGATGCCAAGGCCTTCCTGTTCAACAATTTCGCCATGGACCGCGACGCCAAGGACATCGTCAAGTCCGTTACCGAGACCGCGATCCGCGAGGTCGTCGGCCGCAACAAGGTCGATTTCGTCCTCAACGAAGGCCGCGGGCAGATCGCCGTCGATACCCAGGTCCTGCTGCAGCAGCTGATCGACCGCTACAACCTGGGCGTGCGCATCAGCAAGGTCAACATCAACGACGTCCAGCCGCCGGAACAGGTGCTGGCCGCGTTCGATGACGCCGTCAAGGCAGGGCAGGACAAGGACAAGCTGCGCAACGAAGGTCTGGCCTATGCCAACGACGTGATTCCTAAAGCGCGTGGCCTGGCCGCCCGCCTGATGGAGGAGTCGCAGGGCTATCGCCAGCGCGTCGTCGCCAATGCCGAGGGCGAGGCCGCCCGCTTCAAGCAGGTGCTGGCCGAATACCAGAAAGCGCCGGGCGTGACCCGCGAGCGTCTCTACTACGACATGATGCAGCAGGTGATGAGCAATACCAGCAAGGTGATGGTCGACCAGAAGGGGGGGCAGAACCTCCTGTACCTGCCGCTCGACAAGCTGATGCAGATGAGCGGTCCGGCTACGGCGGCTAATGCTGCTCCCGCGCCCGCTTCGCCGCTGCCTGCGATTGATTCCACAC
This sequence comes from Chromobacteriaceae bacterium, assembly GCA_030151505.1. Lineage (GTDB taxonomy): Bacteria > Pseudomonadota > Gammaproteobacteria > Burkholderiales > Aquaspirillaceae > JASLDQ01. Next base: position 3,773 of record JASLDQ010000246.1, on the reverse strand, counting down.
CGCCGGCGCCACATGCCGACTCAACCCCAGCCGTCCAGCCCCGCAGCGGTCGTGAAGTCCGCCGCGGACGCGACCTGGAGGGCCAATAATCATGGATAAACTGATTCCGACCATCGTTGGCATTCTTGCCGTCCTGCTGCTCCTGAGCATGTCGCTGTTCACCATCGACCAGCGCCAGTACGCCATGGTGTTCCAGTTCGGTGAAGTGGTGCGGGTCATCAAGGACCCCGGCATCCAGTTCAAGGTACCACTGCTGCAGAACGTGCGTTTCTTCGATCGCCGTATCCAGACTATCGATCCAGAGCAGCCGGAGTTGTTCAACACCCGCGAGAAAAAGAACGTGCTGGTGGACAGCTATGTGAAGTGGCGCGTGATCAACGTGGAGCAGTACTACAAGTCGGTTGGCGGCAATGAACTGTCGGCGGTTGCCCGTCTCAAGCAGACCATCAACGACGGGCTGCGCGCTGAGTTCGGCCAGAAGACCGTTGCTGATGTGATTGCCGGCAAGCGCGACGAGGTGATGGAAGTGGTCAAGCGCCGCGCCGATCAGGATGCCCGCAAGATCGGGGTGCAGATTCTCGACGTGCGCTTAAAGCGCGTCGATTTTCCGGATAAAATCTCGAGTTCGGTCTACGACCGGATGCAGTCCGAACGCCGGACCGTGGCCAGCCAGTTGCGAAGCGAAGGCTCGGCCGATGCCGAGCGCATTCGTGCCGATGCCGATCGCCAGCGCGAAGTGATCATCGCCGAGGCGTACAAGGAAGCCCAGGCGATCAAGGGCGAAGGCGATGCCAAGGCTGCGGCGATTTACGCCGAAGCGTATGGCCGCAATCCGGAGTTCTACTCTTTCTATCGCAGCATGGATGCTTACAAGCAGTCGTTCAAATCCAAGAGCGATGTCATGGTGCTGGAACCGAATTCGACCTTCTTCAAGTACATGAAGGATCCGAAGGCGGGCAGCCAGCCGGCCAGACAGAAGTAGGCTGGCTGCGGTAACATAGCGCCTGTGACTGGATCGTCGCGTAAGCGGCTTTCCATGACAGGCGGCGTTGGCCGCAAGAATCCGGGCGGGGGATTTCCCCCGCCTTTTCACGTGTAAAGACGTAATCCAATGCGCAACTGGCTGTTACCCGAACATGTCTCCGATATCCTGCCCGCTACCGCGCGGCAGGTGGAGTCGGCAAAAGCGGCGATGCTTGAACTGTTCCGTACCTATGGCTACGAACTGGTCAGCCCGCCGCTGGTCGAGTATGTCGAATCGCTGGTCTCCGAAGGCGATGCGGCGCTCGATCTGAAAACCTACAAACTGGCCGACCAGCTTTCTGGCCGGCAACTGGCCGTGCGGGCCGATATCACGCCGCAGGTGGCGCGCATTGATGCGCACCTGTTGGCCGAGCGGCAGGGCGTCACCCGCCTGTGCTACTCCGGCAGCGTGGTGCATACCCGTCCTTCCAGCCTGATGAGCTCGCGTGAGCCGTTGCAGGTGGGGGCCGAGCTGTATGGCTGCCACGGGCTGGAGGCGGATCTGGAGGTACTTGACCTGATGCTGGCCTCGCTGGCGCTGGTCGGTATCGACCAGGTCACGCTGGATCTGGGGCATCTGGGCATCTACCGCGCGCTGGCGCGCGAGGCCCGGTTGGATCCCGCGCTGGAAAAATCCCTGTTCGTCGCCTTGCAGGCCAAGGACGTGGCCGGCGTGAAGGTGCTGACCGTCGATGTGGCTGAGCCGTATCGTTCGGCCTTGCTGCACCTGACCCGCCTGTACGGGCCGGACGCGCTGGAGCAGGCCCGCCTGCATCTGCCGGCGCTGCCGGAAATCCGGCTGGCACTGGACGATCTGGAGCGGGTGGGGGCAGCCTTTGCCGGGCGGGCGACCATTTCTTACGATCTGACCGAGCTGCGCGGCACCCATTACCACAACGGCCTGATGTTCTCGGCCTATGCTGCTGGCTGGGCGGGCGAACTGGCGCGCGGCGGACGTTACGACAATGTCGGCCAGCATTTCGGCCGCGCGCGACCGGCCACCGGTTTCAGCCTCGACCTGCGCGACTTGATCCGCATCCTGCCGCAACGCAATCCGGGCAAGGGTATTCGGGTCGTGGCCGAGGAGCTGCAGGACCTGGCCGCGGATGTCGCGGCCTTGCGTGCTGCGGGCGAGGTCGTGGTGATCGATTACCTGCATGAATCCGCCGAGGCGCTGCACTGCGATCGCGAGCTGCGCCGCATCGATGGCGAAGCGCGTGTGCTTGCCGTCTAACTCAACCGTTTTATCGCTTCAAGAGGTTTCCCAATGTCCAAGAACGTCGTCGTGATCGGTACCCAGTGGGGGGACGAAGGCAAAGGCAAAATCGTTGACTGGCTGGCCGACCATGCCGAAGGTGTAGTGCGTTTTCAGGGCGGCCACAACGCCGGCCACACGCTGGTGATCGGTGGCAAGAAAACCATTCTGCGCCTGATTCCGTCCGGCATTCTGCACGCTGGCAAGACCTGCTTCATCGGCAACGGCGTGGTGCTGTCGCCGGAAGCGCTGCTGAAGGAAATCGACGAGCTCGAAGCCGCCGGCGTCAACGTGTCCGAGCGTCTCAAGATTTCCGAGGCTTGCCCGCTGATCCTGCCGTACCACATCGCCATCGACCAGGCGCGCGAAGCCGCCAAGGGCGAGAACAAGATTGGCACGACCGGTCGCGGTATCGGTCCGACCTACGAGGACAAGGTTGCCCGTCGCGCCATCCGCGTGCAGGACCTGTTCCATCCGGAGCGCTTTGCCACCAAGCTGCGCGAAAATCTGGCCTATTACAACTTCATGCTGCGCGAATACTTCAAGGCGGCTGAGGTGGACTTCCAGGTCGTGTACGACGCCACCATGGCCTACGCCGAGCGCATCAAGCCGATGGTGGCCGACGTGTCGCGCACCCTGTACGAAATGAACAAGACCGGCAAGGCCATCCTGTTCGAAGGCGCGCAGGGCACCCTGCTGGACGTCGATCACGGTACCTATCCGTTCGTGACCTCGTCCAACTGCGTGGCCGGTGCGGCGGCGCCGGGCGCCGGCGTGGCACCGCAGATGCTCAACTACGTGCTGGGTATCGTGAAGGCCTATACCACCCGCGTCGGCTCCGGCCCGTTCCCCACCGAGCTGTTCTGCAATATCGGCGCCGGTCTGGCCAAGCGCGGCAACGAGTTCGGTTCCGTGACCGGTCGCCCGCGCCGTTGCGGCTGGTTCGACGCCGCGCTGCTCAAGCGCTCGATCCAGATCAATGGCGTGTCCGGGCTGTGCGTGACCAAGCTCGACGTGATGGACGGCATGGACGAGATTCAGCTCTGTGTTGGCTACAAGAAGGACGGCGTTGAATACGACATCCTGCCGTTTGGCTCGGAAAACGTGGCGGGTTGCGAACCGGTCTACGAAACCCTGCCGGGCTGGACGGAAACCACCTTCGGCGTGCAGAAGTATGAAGACCTGCCGGCGAATGCACGTGCCTACCTCAAGCGTATCGAGGAAATCTGCGAGGCGCCGATCGCCATTATCTCGACCGGGCCGGATCGTGCCGAGACCATCGTGCTGAATCACCCGTTCGGAGCTTGAACGGGATTTCTCGATAAAAGCCTGAAATAAAAAAGCGAACTCCAATGGGGTTCGCTTTTTTTGCGTGTTTGAACGCGTGCTTTTCTGGTCGAGGGGGCTGCTCCTGCATTAACCGAATGCAGGGTGATGAAAACATGGCAGCGTGACTCGTATAAACAAAAACGCCGTCAGAGGACTCTGACGGCGT
>JASLDQ010000220.1 GCA_030151505.1 Chromobacteriaceae bacterium | reverse complement strand
GCGGCCCATCGGCCTCGCGCCCCTTCCTTCCGATTGCGATTTCCCCATGTTCCTGAATGTCCGGCTCCCGGCCGTCCCCGTCGTTTCTTTCCGCCTGTCCGGATGCATTGTGCAGGAGGCGGCATGAGCGACCATCCCGTCCTCAGCTGGACCGAAGCGGGCGAGACCCGAACCGCACGCTGGCGCTCCGAAAACGGTGCGCCGCCACCCAAGAAGGTGGTCGTGGCCGACGATACCCTGACCGCCGATGCCGCCTACCGGCTGGCCTGCGAAGGCACCGCGCTGCTGTGGCGCGGCGACTACCACAACGCCCGCCAGTTACTGCAGGCGATGGCGCGCCGGGCCGAGCGCAAGCCGCGCAAGGCAGTCCCCAAGGTGCCGGCCTCGGCGACCGAAGCGTTTCACCTGCACCGGCAGGCCCAGTCGCAGCGCGCCCGCACGCTGGGGATGCTGCTGCTGCCGTTCGATGCCGACCACAGCCTGCCGCTGCGTCGCGCCCCCGATGTCCGGCAGGCCTGCGGCGAGGCCTATGGCGAGACGACGGAGCCGTATGTCGCGTCCCTGCGCGAGCTGCTGGGCCTGATCGGCGCGCACGAATGGCGCAAGAAGGGCGTGATGATTCCGGCGCTGGGCGGTCGCATCCATCCGTATTACGGCGTGTTCTCGCCGGTGCGCGGCGAGTATGTCGAACTGGTGGCCGACGCGCCGTTGCCGTCGACCGAGCTGGCCTTCGACATCGGCGTCGGCAGCGGCGTGCTGTCGGCGGTGCTGGCGCGGCGCGGGGTCCGGCGCATTCTCGCCACCGATCAGGACCGGCGCGCGATCGCTTGCGCCCGCGAGAATCTGGCCCGCTTTGGCGTGGATCGCCAGGTTAAGGTCATCAAGACCGATCTCTTCCCCGAGGGACGCGCCCCGCTGGTGGTGTGCAATCCGCCATGGGTGCCGGCGCGGCCCAGTTCGGCCATCGAGTCCGCGGTCTACGACCCCGACAGCCAGATGCTGCGCGGCTTTCTGGCCGGGCTGGCCGAACACCTGACGCCGGGCGGCGAGGGCTGGCTGATCCTGTCCGATCTGGCCGAGCATCTGGGCCTGCGTCCGCGCGAGCAATTGCTGGAGTGGATCGACGCCGCCGGCTTGACGGTGATCGGCCGGTTGGAGGTGCGGCCGCAGCACCCCAAGGCCACCGACCCGGACGACCCCTTGCACGCGGCGCGCGCGGCCGAAGTGACCTCGCTGTGGCGGCTGGGCGCACGCTGAGCGCCAGACCGGCGGGCTTGCCCCGGCCGGGCGGCCATCTCCGCCTATCGTCATGACGCGTCGCCGGCCCCGGTGCCGGGCGGCGCGTGTCCACCGCCAGAGGTGAATCCTCCGGCCGTGGCGCCCCGCGGACTATGTGCCACGGGGGCATCGCCGCCCTCCATTCCCATCCTTTCCCGCAACGTCCGGATTCCTCCGTTTTATGTCTTTTACTTCCCTGGGCCTGTCCGACGCGCTGGTGCGCGCGACGGTCAAAAGAAACTATCTGGTGCCGACGGCCGTTCAGGCCGCCGCGATTCCGGCGATCCTGCAGGGCCGTGACGTGCAGGCTTGCGCCGCGACCGGTTCCGGCAAGACGGCGGCGTTTGCCCTGCCGCTGCTGCAGCAAAGGCTGGCGCATGGTTGCCGCAAGCCGCGCCCGCTGCGCGCCTTGATTCTCGTGCCCACCCGCGAACTCGCGGTGCAGGTCGGCGAAACCCTGTCCGATCTGGCGCAATACCTGCCCGAGCCGGTCAAGGTCGCCACGGTGTTTGGCGGCGTTTCCATCAATCCGCAGATGATGGCCTTGCGCGGCGGTGCCGACATCGTGGTCGCCACGCCCGGCCGCCTGCTGGATCTGCTCAGGCAGCGGGCGCTGACGCTGTCCGCCGTGGCGACACTGGTGCTGGACGAGGCGGACCGTCTGCTGGAACTGGGTTTTGCCGACGAGCTTGGACGCATCCTCGCGCTGTTGCCGGCGCGGCGGCAGCATCTTTTCTTCTCGGCCACCTTTCCGCCGGCGGTGCAAACCCTCGCCGACGCGCTGCTGCACGACCCGGTCCGGATCGAGGTGGCCGCCACGCCGGCCGACCGGCCGGACATCACCCAGCGCGCGATCGAAGTCGACGCCGCCTGCCGCACCCGCTTGCTGCGCCACCTCATTGCGGAAAACGGCTGGACCCGCGTGCTGGTCTTCGTCGCCGCCAAAAATGCGGCCGAGCACATCGCCGGCAAGCTGGCCAAGGCGGGCATCGGGGCCGCCGCGTTTCATGGCGAGCTGGGGCAGGGGCGGCGTGCTCAGGTTCTGGACGAGTTCAAGGCTGGCCGTCTGCAGGTGCTGGTGGCCACCGATGTGGCGGCGCGCGGGATCGACATTGCGCGGCTGCCGGTGGTGGTCAATTTCGATTTGCCGCGCTCTGCGGTCGACTACACCCACCGCATCGGGCGGACCGGTCGCGCCGGCGCCAGCGGGGTGGCGGTCAGCTTTGTCAGCCCCGAGACGGAAATGCATTTCCGCCTGATCGAGAAGCGGCAGGGCCAGCGCGTGCCGCGCGAACGG
>JASLDQ010000175.1 GCA_030151505.1 Chromobacteriaceae bacterium | reverse complement strand
GAGGAGCCTTACAGCGCCGCGATGGTACTGGCCGATACCCTGGGATTGTCCGGCTGGGAACTGCTGGCCAGCGATTTCAGCACCCGCGTGCTGGAAACCGCGGTGGGTGGGAGCTACCCGATGGCGCGCGCCCAGCATATTCCGAAGGATTATCTGAAGCGGTTTTGTCTCAAGGGCGTCGGCCAGAACGAAGGCCGGCTGTTGATCCAGCGCGAACTGCGCGAGCGGGTGAGCTTCCGCCAGCTGAACCTGATCGAACCCCTGCCCGAGCAGGGACGGTTCGACCTGATCTTCCTGCGCAATGTGCTGATTTATTTCGACATGCCGACCAAGGCCCGCGTGGTGCGCCAGCTGGCCGATACCCTGGTGCCGGGCGGGGTGCTGGTCGTGGGCCTGTCCGAATCGCTCAACGGGCTCGACCTCGGGCTGGAAACGATGGCGCCGTCGATGTACCGCAAGGGGGCGCGATGAACCGCCTTGCACCGGCCTTCATCGCCTCCGACGAGCTGGCGCCCGGCGAGTTGCGTTTCGTCGACTGCCGCAGCCCGGCCTCCCGGCGCATGGCGACCCTGCTGGGTTCCTGCGTGGCCGTCACGATCTGGCACCCCAGGCTCAAGGTTGGCGGGATGTGCCACTGCCTCCTGCCGGCCCGCAACCGGCCGGGCGCGCAGGACGCGCCCGATGGCCGCTATCTTGACGAGGCGGTGCAATGGCTGGCCACGGAGGCCGGCCGGCTCGGCAAGCCATCCGAGTTCGTGGTCAAGCTGGTCGGCGGCGGCATGCTGTTGCAGGAGCGGCAGGGGGTCGATGCGGTCGGTCCGCGCAATGTGGCCCGTGCCGAGCGCCTGATCGCCCGGCACGGCTTTACGCTGGCTGGCCGTCACGTCGGCGGCAACGGCCACCGGCGCATGTTGTTCGACCTCGACAGCGGCGAGGTGTGGGTCCGCCACCATCGTCCGTCTTCATTTAGCTGAAAGTTACTGATGGCCGTCATTCATCCTGCCCCGATCCGGGTGTTTATCGTCGACGACTCGGCGGTCATGCGCCAGGTGGCGACCACCATCCTCGAGCGCGATGCGTCGATCAAGGTGATCGGCACCGCGGCCGACCCCCTGTTCGCCCGCGACAAGATGCAGCGCGACTGGCCGGACGTGATCCTGCTGGACGTGGAAATGCCGCGCATGGACGGCATCAGCTTCCTGCGCGAAATCATGCGCGACCGCCCGACACCGGTGGTGATCTGCTCGACCCTAGCCGTGTCCGGCGCCGCCACCTCGCTGGAAGCGCTGGCAGCCGGCGCCGTGGCGGTGGTGGCCAAGCCGACGATGGGCCTGCGCGATTTCCTGCAGGACCACGAGCACGACCTGCTGCAGACCATCCGCACCGCCGCGCGCGCGCGGCCGGCCAAGCCGCAGGCACTGGCCCGGCTGGCGCAGTCCGAGCCCAAGCGCAGCGCGGACGCCATCCTGCCCGCCGCCGGCGCGTCCGGCGGCGCTATGACCCAGACCACCGAACGGGTGATCGCCATCGGCACGTCCACCGGCGGCACGCAGGCGCTGGAGGCGGTGCTGACCGCCTTGCCGCGCACCGTGCCCGGCCTCGTCATCGTGCAGCACATGCCGGTGCGCTTTACCGCCGCCTTTGCCGAGCGGCTCGACCGCCTGTGCGAAATCGAGGTGAAGGAAGCGGCCGACGGTGACCGGGTCCGGCCGGGACGCGCCCTGATCGCCCCGGGCGGCAAGCACCTGCTGTTGCGCCGCAGCGGCGCGCAGTATCACGTCGAGGTGCGCGACGGGCCGCTGGTCAACCGGCACAAGCCGTCGGTCGACGTGCTGTTCCGGTCGGTGGCGCGGGCGGCGGGGCGCAACGCGCTGGGCATCATCATGACCGGCATGGGCGACGACGGGGCGCGCGGCCTGAAGGAACTGCGCGAAGCCGGCGCCCGCACCGTGGCGCAGGACGAGCAGACTTCGGTGGTGTTCGGCATGCCCAAGGAAGCGATCAAAATGGGGGCTGTCGACGAGGTGCTGCCGCTGGGCTCAATGGCGGAAGTGATTTGCCGCTGAGACAACTACCGTAGAATCGGTCCGATTATGCAATGGCCACAAGGCGCGACCATGCAGGCTTCTCCTTCTCCAAACGAACAAACCCGGCGCGATCTGCGCCGGGCTTTGTTTCAGGCCCTGATCGCCGTGCTGGGCGTGCTGTTGATCGGCGCCGCCGCACTCTACCGGGTCGAACAGGCCCGCCAGCACGCTTACCGGCAGGACGTATCCATGCTGGCGACCAGCTACGCCACCCAGGCCGGCGTGCAGGCCGAGCAGGTGTTCGCGCTGGCCAATACGCTGGAAACCGAGCTGGAACGCAACGGCGGCAAGGTGCAGGACATGGTGTGGCTCGGGCGCGAACTGCTGCGCCAACGCGCCCCGGCCGTCAACGTGCTGGTGGCGCCAGACGACAAACTCAGTCTGTATATCGATTCGGAGAAAACTCTCAGGCGGCCGGAGCTGCCGCTGATCGACATGCGCGAAGACCCCCGCTATGAAGGCCGGGTGCGGAATTTTCTCTCGCCGCATCAAGTGGCGATTGTCGGGCCGCTCGAGTCGCGGGTGGACGGGCGGATGGTCATCATCGGCCTGCTGCCGGTGTTTTCTCCCGGCAAGGGCGGCGACCGGGAGCAGGAGGGGGAGTTCGACCGGTGGGGCGTCGTTGGGGTGTCCTTCGAGGTGTCGCGGCTGATGGACTCTTCCCACTTGGCCAGACTCGGGAACCGCTTCCGGTTCGAGCTGTCGCGTACGCGGGCCGATACCGGAACGAAAGCCGTCATTGCGGCTTCTGCCGCGCCGCTGGGGCCCGATCCGGTGCTGGCCGGGGTGACGGTGCAAAACGAAACCTGGGTGCTGGCGGTCACGCCGATCGGCGGCTGGGCGATGTCGGAAGGTTTGCGGGCCGACATCATCCTGCTCGCCATGCTGGCGATCCTCGTCGGCGGCATGGTGTTCGCCTTTTTGCGCCAGCCGGCCCGATTGCGCCAGCAACTGGCGCTGGGAACGGTCGAGCTGGAACGCCAGCGTCAGGCGCTGGAGGACGAGGTCGCCCTGCGCCGTCAGGTGCAGGCCCATTTGCGTGCAGTGGCCGAAACGGTGGGCACCCGGGCCGACGATGCCTATCTGCTCGACCTGCTCGACAAGTTCCGCGGTTATGCCGGCGCGGACGGCGTGGTTCTGGGCGAACTCCTGCCGGACCAGCCGGACCGCCTGACCCTGACCTTCCTCAACCGGTCGGGCAATCCCGAATACCTGTGCTATCCGCTGGCCGGTTCGCCCTGCGGCGACCTGCTCAAGCAGGGGCGGCTGATCATTCCCGACAAGGTGACCGCGCTGTATCCGGATGTGGCGCCGATTCAGGAGCGCGGTGCGCAGGGCTGGGCCGGGCAGGAGCTGCTGGGCCGCAACGGCGCGCAGCTCGGCGTGATCGTGTTTACCTGGCAGGAGGCGCTGGCGGACACCGCGGCGATCGAGATGCTGTTGCCGGTGTTCGCCAGCCGGGCGGCATCCGAGCTGGAGCGGCGCAACAGCGAACGGGTGCTGGCCAGCAGCGAGCAGCGCTACAGCCAGCTGATCGAGGATGTGCAGGCGGTGGTGTGGGAGTTCGACCGGCAGGAGCGGCGGCTGCGTTTCGTTTCTCCCCAGATCGTGTCCGTGCTCGGTTTCGAGGTGGCCGACTGGCTGCGTCCGGAGTTTTTCCTGTCGCGTTTGCACCCCGGCGACGTGGCGGCGGTGGAAGCCATGCTGACTGCCGCATCCCCGGCCGGCGGGGACGGTCTGGAGTGCCGCGTGGTGAGCTACGACGGTCGTGTCGTCTGGTTCCGCATGGTGCGGGGGCCGTCCCGTCTGGATTGTCCGTCCACCCATGTGGCCGGGGTGATGTTCGACATCAGCGTGCAAAAGCGCAACGAGCAGGCCATGAGCCGGGTGGCCGAGGCCCTGTCGACCAAGATCGGCACCGATTATTTCGACACCCTGACGCGCGAGCTGGCCGAGGTTTTGCTGGCCGACTACGTGGTGATCAGCGAGCTGGCACCGGCCGGGGACCGCGCCGAGATTCTGGGTGTGTGGGCTCCGCCGGGCGTGTATCCGGGGCGCGGCTACGCGCTGGCCGGTACGCCGTGCGGCGCCTTGCTGGAAGGTGGTCCGAGCCACTACGTCGAAGGACTGGCCGAGCTTTTCCCGCAATCGAATCTGGTGCGGGAAATGGGCATCCAGTCCTATGTCGGCGTGCGCCTGGTCGACTCCTTCGGCGAGGTGATCGGCCTGATCGCCGCGCTGTGGCGCGCGCCGCTGAAGGAG
>JASLDQ010000036.1 GCA_030151505.1 Chromobacteriaceae bacterium | reverse complement strand
TTGCCGCTGTTCAGCTACGACATCGTGGCACTCCTGGCCAACGACCACCCGCTGGCGGGCAAGCCGTGGCTGGACGCGGCCGACTTCGCCGCCGACACGCTGATCACCTATCCGGTACCGGACGAGATGCTCGACCTGGTCCGGCAGGTGCTGCGGCCGGCCGGCGTCAGCCCCGCGCGGCGCAGCGCCGAGCTGACCGTCGCCATCCTGCAACTGGTGGCCAGCCGGCGCGGCATCGCCGCGCTGCCAGCGTGGGCGGTGCAGGGTTTCGTCGACCGCCATTACGTCAGCGCCCGGCCGATCACCCGCGCCGGTCTCAAGGGCCGGCTGTTCGCCGCCTTGCGCCCGGGCGAGGCCGGCGTACCCTATCTGCGCGAGTTCGTCGCGCTCATGCGCGAGACCAGTCTCATCAACCTGCCGGGCATCAGCCTGAGCTGAGAACCTGCTCATAGTCTTGCTGCGCGCCCCTGATCGGGGCTCATGCGCTGCTCGAATCACCCCAAGGGTGCTTCCTGCGGGGCGTCCTCATGGACTCCATGTCCATTCCGGTTTCTGCGCTGCTCTTCGCTCCGCTGAGGGCCGCTCGCGACAGACTCTGAATAGGTTCTGACGCGGTACAATGCGCAATTACGCTGAAAAATCACCAGACTGCCCCATGCTTGTCCTTGGCATCGAATCCTCCTGCGACGAAACCGGCGTCGCGCTGTACGACACCGAACGCGGCCTGACCGCGCACGCGCTTCACACCCAGATGGCCATGCACGCCGAATACGGCGGCGTGGTGCCGGAACTGGCCAGCCGCGACCATATCCGCCGCGTCATCCCGCTGGCGCAGCAATGCCTGAAGGACGCCGGCAAGACGCTGGCCGATCTGGACGCCATTGCCTTCACCCAGGGTCCGGGGCTGGGCGGCGCGCTGCTGGTCGGCGCGTCGGTGGCCAATGCGCTGGCCTTCGGGCTCGACATTCCGGTCGTCGGCGTTCATCACCTTGAAGGCCATCTGCTGTCGCCAATGCTGGCCGAGCCGCGCCCGGAATTCCCCTTCGTCGCACTCCTGGTCTCGGGCGGACACACCCAGCTGATGGCGGTGCGCGGCGTCGGCCAGTACGAAACGCTGGGCGAGACGCTGGACGACGCCGCCGGCGAGGCCTTCGACAAGACCGCCAAGCTGCTCGGCCTGCCCTACCCCGGCGGCCCGCTCTTGTCCAAGCTGGCCGAGTCGGGCGACCCGGAGCGCTTCCACCTGCCCCGGCCGATGCTCAATTCCGGCGATTTCGACATGAGCTTTTCCGGCCTCAAGACCGCCGTGCTGACGCTGAAGAAGAAAGTCGAGGCGGAGCTGGGCCAGATCGATGAACAGACCCGCGCCGACATCTGCCGTGCGTTTCAGGATGCCATCGTCGAGGTGCTGGTGAAGAAGTCGCTCGGCGCGCTCAAACAGGCGGGTCTGACGCGGCTGGTGGTCGCCGGCGGCGTTGGCGCCAACAAGCAGTTGCGCACCGCACTCGACGCGGCGGCAGCCAAACGCCGCTTCGCCGTCTACTACCCGCCCTTGAGCCTGTGCACCGACAACGGCGCGATGATCGCGCTGGCCGGTGCACAGCGCCTGCAGCAGGCGCACGAGGCCGGCGGATTCACCATCAAACCGAGGTGGGATCTGTCGGCGATCTGACGCTCCGCCCGACATGGCGCCCATGCGCGCCTGCGACATGACGGCCGCCGGTTTCGCCCGGCCCGCCCCCCGGCCCTTACTCCTTACTCCACACGCCCAATGATCCAACTCAAAAACCTGACCCTGCGCCGCGGAGTCAAAGTCCTTTTTTCCGACGTGTCGCTCACCATCAATCCCGGCCAGCGCGTCGGCGTGGTCGGCGGCAACGGCAACGGCAAGTCCAGCCTGTTCGGCCTCATGATGCACGAGCTGCACGCCGACGCCGGCGATGCGACGATTCCGCCCAACTGGGTGATCGCCCACGTGGCGCAGGAAACCCCGGCGCTCGACTGCTCGGCGCTCGACTACACGCTGGACGGCGACCGCGAACTGCGCAATCTGCAACGCCAGCTGGTCGAAGCCGAAGACGCGCATGACGGCAACGCCATCGGTCATATCCACGGCGAGCTGGCCAATATCGACGCTTACACCGCCGAGTCGCGCGGCGCCAAGCTCCTGGCCGGCCTGGGCTTTTCCGACGAGATGCAGCAGCGGCCGGTGGCGAGCTTCTCCGGCGGCTGGCGCATGCGGCTGAACCTGGCGCAGGCGCTGATGTGCCGCTCCGACCTGTTGCTGCTGGACGAGCCGACCAACCACCTGGATCTGGAAGCCGTGCTGTGGCTGGAGCAATGGCTGGCGTCCTATCCCGGCACCCTGCTGTTGATCTCGCACGACCGCGATTTCCTCGATGCAGCCACCACCCACATCGCCGACGTCGCCAACCAGACCATCACGCTCTACACCGGCAATTACTCCGACTTCGAAAACCAGCGGGCCGAGCGCCTGTCGCAACAGCAGTCGGCGTTCGAGGCGCAGCAAAAGCAGATCGCCCATCTGGAAAGCTTCATCACCCGCTTCAAGGCCAAGGCCAGCAAGGCCAAGCAGGCGCAAAGCAGGGTCAAGGCGCTGGAGCGGCTGGAGCGCGTGGCCGCCGCCCATGTGGATTCGCCGTTCAGCTACAGTTTTTCCTCGACCGGCCATGTGCCCAACCCGCAGGTGCGGGTGGAAAAGGCCGACGTCGGCTATGGCGACCATCCCATCCTGCGCCACATCAGCCTGTCGGTCGAAGCCGGCAGCCGCATCGGCCTCCTGGGCCCCAACGGCGCGGGCAAGTCCACCCTGGTCAAGCTCTTGTCGGGCGACCTGCCGCCGCTGACCGGCGAGCTGATCGAGGCCAAGGAGCTGCGCATCGGCTACTTCGCCCAGCACCAGCTCGAAACCCTGCGCGTGGACGAATCACCGTTGTGGCATCTGCAAAAACTGGCGCCGCAGGTGCGAGAACAGGAATTGCGCAGCTACCTTGGCGGTTTCGACTTCCGCGGCGACGCCGTGCAGGCCCCGGTGGGGCCGATGTCCGGCGGGGAAAAATCGCGCCTCGCGCTGGCGCTGATCGTGTGGCAAAAGCCGAACCTGCTGCTCTTGGACGAACCGACCAACCACCTCGACCTGGACATGCGCGCGGCGCTGACGCTGGCGCTGCAGGATTTTGAAGGCTCGCTGATCGTGGTGTCGCACGACCGCGCGCTGCTGGAAGCGACCACCGACCAGTACTGGCTGGTGGAAGACGGGATGGTGAAGCCCTTCGACGGCGATCTGGCCGACTACCGCACCTACCGACTAGCGCAGCAGGCTGGCGGCAGCAGCAATGTGGTGGCCCCGCCCAGTAGCGATGCGCAGGATGTCGACCGCAAGGCGCAGAAACGCCAGGAAGCCGAAGCGCGCCAGCGCCTGAGCCAGCAGAAAAAACCGCTGCAAAAGCAGATGGACAAGCTGGAGAAGGAAATGGCCATGCTGACCGCCGAAAAGGCCGCGCTCGACGCGCAGCTGGCGGACGAGACCCTCTATGCCCCCGAGCGCAAGGGCGAGCTGCAGGCCGCGCTCAAGCGCCAGGGCGAAATCGTCACCCGGCTGGCCGAGGTTGAGGAAAACTGGCTGGAAGTGCAGATGGAGCTGGAAGCGCTGGACGCTTGAGCCCGCTGTAGGCCGATGGCGGCCGCTTCGCCGGCCACAGACAGCCGCCGGAGCCCTCGTCTCACCGGTCGGGCGACGGCGGACGCAGGGCATCGCGCTTGCACCGGCCATGGGCGCGGGGCTCCGGCCCCACCCGGCGTCGGGCCGGCTCGCCCTTACAGACAGTCACACATGCGGAAAATCCGGATTCCATGCCACTTCCCACAGGAAACCGTCGGGATCGGCGAAGTAGCCGGAATAACCGCCCCACTCCGCCCGCTGGCCCGGCTTGACGATGCGCCCGCCGCCTTGGCGCACGGTGTCGAGCAGGCCGTCGACCTCGGCCGGCGAGGCCACGTTGTGCGCCAGGGTGAAGCCGGCAAAACCGCTGCCTTCGGCCGGCACGCCGGCATCGGCGGCCAGGTCGGCGCGCGGAAACAACGACAGCCAAGTCTTGCCCAGCTCGAAAAACGCGATGCTGGGCGGCGAGTCCTGCTGCGGCAGCCGCAGCACGTCGCGGTAGAACGCGATGGCGCGCGGCAGATCCGCCACGCCCAGGGTGACAAAGCTCAAACGGGCATCCATGTTCATCCTTTCCGGTCAAGCACATCAGCATAAACTGAACCGGCACCGGCCGTCACCGGACGCCTTTCATTCATCGCATCAGTCCACCCGACTGTTTACTCCGGATCTGGAATCCCGCATGCAACTCTTCCAGCTCGCTGCCCACGGCAGCACAGTGCGCCGCGAAATCGTCGCCGGCTGCACCACCTTCCTGATGATGGCCTCGATCATCTTCATCAATCCCGACATCCTGTCCTCGGTCGGCATGGACCACGGCGCGGTATTCGTCGCCACGTGTCTGGCCGCCGCCATCGGCTCGGCGGTGATGGGGCTGTGGGCCAACTACCCGATCGCGCAGGCGCCGGGCCTGGGCATCAACGCGCTGTTCGCCTTCGGGCTAGTCAAGGGCATGGGATTGAGCTGGCAACAGGCGCTGGCGGTGGTGTTCGTATCCGGCGTGCTGTTTCTGGGCTGCAGCCTGTCCAGCCTGAGGGCATGGTTCGTCGACGGCATCCCGGCCACGCTCAAGCACGCCATCACCGGCGGGGTCGGCCTGTTCATCGCCTTCATCTCGCTGCACCAGGCCGGCCTGGTGGTTTCCAACCCGGAAACCCTGCTGCAGTTCGGCGGCCTGCACGCCCCCGGCACCCGCCTGGCCATTCTCGGCTTCGTCATCATCGTGGCACTGGATCTGCGCCGGGTGCCGGGGGCGATCCTCTTGGGCGTGTTTGCGGTGACCGCGCTGGCGGCGGCGACCGTCGGGCTCGACGCTAGCGGACCGCTGCTGTCGATGCCGCCCAGCCTCGCGCCGACCTGGCTGGCGCTGGATTTTTCGCGCTGGCACGACACGCTGTTTCTGGGCGCGGCCTTCGGCTTCTTCCTGATGAGCCTGACCGAGACCTCCGGCACCCTGATCGCCATCGCCGGGCGCGGCGGCTTTCTGGACGCGGACGGCCGCCTGCCGCGCGCGGGACGGGCGTTTTCGGCCGACAGCCTTGCAATCGTCGTCGGCGCCCTGCTCGGCACTTCCAGCACCACCAGCTACATCGAAAGCACGGCGGGCATTGCCGCCGGCGGCCGCACCGGCCTGACTGCCTGCGTGGTGGCCGGGCTGTTCCTGCTCTGCCTGTTTCTGGCGCCACTGGCCGCGCTGGTGCCGCCCTACGCCACCGCGCCGGCCTTGCTGTACGTGTCGCTGCTGATGGTGAAGAGCCTGGCCGACATCGACTGGAACGATCTCACCGAAAGCCTGCCGGGCTTCGTCACGGCGGTCGTCATGGCCTTTACCTTCTCGATCGCCGACGGCATCGCCTTCGGCATGTTGAGCTTCATCGGGGTGAAGCTGCTGGCCGGCCGCGCGGACGACATTCCGCGTCCCCTGTGGCTGGTCGGCGCCTTGCTGGCTTCGCGCTATCTGTTCGCGATGTAGTTTGCGCAATGGGATGATGCCGGCGCGAGAACGGGGACTCGCCCCCTTATGTCTGCAGGCTGACTCTCGCCGGCGTCCTTCTCCCGAGCATCTCTGCGCGCCGGAACCGACATGAACGGTTGCCCACGCCCCTCCAGGCAGCGCACCACCCCGGTCAGCCCCCTTCTCCATGCCAGCCGACATGGGCAAAGCCCAAGCAGAGTGCCTGCATCCATCCCCGGACAGCGGGGACGGGCTTGTGCATCGCCTGTGGAAAACCGCGCCAAGCCCATGAACGCAAGGCAAAAAAAGGCGCCGCCCAAAAAATAGGCGGCGCACAACCTTGCGGAGGAGGACAAGAACCACAACGTGCAAAACAGGTAAAACGGTTTACTTCTTCGGTGCTGCCGGCTCTGCGCGCTTGCCGGCCCGATGCCGCGGCATTTCATCGAGCACCTTGCGTTGTTCCGGGGTCAGCTTGGCGTAGAGGTCGGTCAGCGCGGCATTGATTTCTTCCATGCCCTTCATCCGGGCACGCATCATGTCCAGATGCTGCTGCTGGCGCTCGGGCAGGCTCATGCTGGCACCCTTGTCGCGCATCTGGTCGAACTTGCTGCGCATCTCGTCGCGCTGGGCTTCCATCGACTTCACATAGCGGTCGAACAGCGGCTGCTGGGCGGCGGTGAGCTTGAGACGGGTCTTGAGGTCATCGATCCGGCGTTCCATATGGCGCCCGTCCATGTGGCGGCCGTACATCCCGCCATGCATCCCCTTGCCGTCCATGTGTCCTTCCCACATCGGACCGCCGTAACAAGGCATGTCATCGCCTGGAGCAGCCTTGGTGGCCGGCGCGGCGGTGGCAATACCGCTCAGGCCGGTGAGGGCGGCGGCGATGATGAGGGAACGGTTGGGATAGCGCATGATCGGACTCCTGTGTTGTTCGGAATTGGTGAGGAACCTGCTGCTGGACGAACCTGACCTGCCTTGGTGCGGCTCGTCATGGTTTACATCATGGACCATGGCTGTTGCGAAGCTATGAGAAAAATCGCGTGAAATGTAAACATGTGTTGCGCATGCAATCCGCGTTTGCATCCAAGCAGCCGGGAACCCACAGGCGGGCTGAACAGGCATGTGGGCTGGCTGTGGATAGCTTCCTCAAGCCCATGTTGCAAAATGATTTTTCAGTATTGATCGTTTTTTAGGCAGGAATGACCGCTTGTCCACCCCCGGGGTGGAGCGGCCTGTCAGCAAGCTGTGGACAAGGCAGCCAAGCCACTGACGGAAAAGCAGAAAACCGGACATGCGCAAAAAACAGGCAGCAAAGCTGCCCGGAGGCTGACGCCGGCCTCGCAACCGGCGCCATGGGGCAATCAGGCCGACGGATCCGGCAGGAACAGTTTGCCCGGATTCATGATGTTATTGGGGTCGAACACCGCCTTGATCTGGCGCATGAGGGTGATTTCCGCCGCCGAACGGGTCACGTCGAGGTAGTCGCGCTTGAGTAGCCCGATGCCGTGTTCGGCCGATACGCTGCCGCGATAGCGGTGCAAGAGTTCGAACAGCAGGGCATTGACCCGCTCGCAGGCGCGGCGGAAGTCGTCGATCTGCCAGTCGACCGGGCACAGCACGTTGATGTGCAGATTGCCGTCGCCGATGTGGCCGAACCACACCACTTCGAAATCCGGGTATTCGCGCGCCAGCAACGCATCGAGCTCGGCCACGAAGGCCGGCACCCGCGACGGCCGCACCGCGATGTCGTTCTTGTACGGCGTGCGCGGGGTGATCGATTCGCTGATGTCCTCCCGCAGCCGCCACAGCTGTTTGGCCTGCGCTTCCGACTGGCTCAGCACGCCATCCGTCACGGCGCCCTTTTCCAGCAGACTCTCGAACGCCGTCAATGCAGCCGCTTCGGTGGCATCCGACAGGCGTTCGAACTCCAGCACCACGTAGTAGGCGCTGGCGCCGTCGAACGGCGAGGCGACATGACCGCGCGCGGCGACATAGCCGAGCGCCTTGTGATCGAAGAACTCGAAGGCCGACAGGTCGAGCACCTGGCGAAAGCGGTTGAACACCTGCATGACTCCGGCCAGCTCGGGCACCGCAAACAGCATCACCTGAAGGTCGCCCGGCTGGCGCGCCAGTTTCAGCGTGGCGTCGGCCACGAAGCCGAGCGTGCCTTCGGCGCCGATGAAGAGCTGGCGCAAGTCGTAGCCGGCATTGTTCTTGGCCAGTCCGTTGTTGAGCTCCAGCACTTCACCGGTACCGGTGACGACGGTCAGCCCGGCCACCCACTCGCGGAACATGCCGTAGCGCACCACCTTGATCCCACCGGCATTGGTCGACACATTGCCGCCGATGCGCGAGGAGCCGCGCGAGGCGAAATCGACCGGAAAGTAGAGGCCGTGTTCGCGCGCGGTGTCCTGCAGGGTTTCGGTGATGACGCCGGCCTCGCAGCGGATCAGCCGGTCGGTGGTGTCGATCTCCAGCACGCGGTTCATCCGCTCCAGCGACACGACCACTTCGCCATTGGTCGCGCACGCGCCACCGGAGAGGCCGGTTCGCCCGCCGGACGGCACTAGCGCGACGCGGTCGCGGTTGGCGAACCGCACCAGTTCCTGCAGCTCGTCGACCGATTGCGGAAACACCACGGCGGTCGGCGCCGGGATGGTGTAGCGGGTCCAGTCCTGGCCGTATTGCAGCAGGCTGTCCGCATCGGTGCGGCAGCGGTCGCCGAACAGGCCTGCAAGGGTATTCAGGATAGCCATGGTCAAACCTACTCCGTGTTGCCTGTGATGCCGCAAGTATCGCATCCGGCGGGCGGGTCTGGGCTGACTCAAGCGACAACGGGCCTCCCCGCCGAAAGGCGCGGAAGCTAGACCGCGATGGGCAGGCGGGCTGCCACGGGCATTTTGCGCTCCAGCTCGCCGACAAACTCGACGCAGGCGCGGGCGACGTCTTCCCGGTCGTTGTCCAGGGTCAGCATGTGATAGCTGTTGGTGTAGATGATTTTTTCGATGACGCTGGAGCCCAGGCGGCCGGCCAGCAGTTCGGGCGTGCGCAGGCTGGCGATCTCGTCCTCGGCGGCGTGCAGGATCAGCGCCGGCTGGGTGATTTCGGGCAGGTTTGCCTTGACCCGGCGCATCAGGCGATAGGCTTCGTGGACGGCGGACAGCGGCAGCTCGCGGGCACCGGCGGCGGAACTGCCGGAAGACGCCATCTGCCGCGCAATCCACGATCGGATACGGGGATTCTTGACGCCGTAAGGCTCTTTTTCCTGCACCCGATAGAAATGCCGCAACGGCGTCGCGCCGGCCAGGGGAACCAGCCAGCTGTACCATGGCTGGTTCCAGCCGTCGTAGTAAAGGGTCGTGGAGATGAGCAACAGGCCGGTAACGCCGGCTTTGTCACGCCGGGCCAGGCGCAGGGCCAGATTGGCCCCGATGCAGAGCCCGCCCACCGTCGCCGGCCCGTAGTCAGCCACCAGAGCCGCCAGGCGCTCGCCGGCGAGGTGCTCCCACTGCCGCCAAGCGAGCACCGGCGAGCAGTCGCCCGGCCGCTGGCCATAGCCGCGCAAATAGGGAACGCTGACCGTATGTCCAGCCCGGTGCAGGCGCTGCGCGACCAGCTGCAGCTCCAGAGGGTTGCTGCGCAATCCATGCAGCAGCAGAACCGGCGGGCGGTGACCAACAAGAAAAATGTCCTGCATCGTCGAATCCAGATCGGGGATAGCGCATCATAGCGACCCGACGCTGTCGTCTACCTGTCGATGCACCGACAGACTCGGCAGATCCGCCAGCTGGCTTCGCCGCCGCAGCCAGCCGGAACGGAATGACAAGACCTCGAATCCGTTCCCGACACCCAAGGCGGACACGCCCATTTCCATCTCACCGGCTCCGGTAACGCGTCAGCTACAGGGCAGGAAACTCACCCTGATGCGTACTCCGCCCTGCGGTGCATCGGCCAGGTCGATGAAGGCATCGTGACGCTCCGCCACCTCCTTGACGATGGCCAGCCCCAACCCCGTGCCCGCCCCCCGCGAGCCGGCGGGCCGGTAGAAACGGTCGAAAATGCGCTCGTGCTCGGCTTGCGGAATGCCCGGACCGTTGTCCTCGACCTCGATGAAAGGCCGCCCCACTTCGTCCAGCCCGCTGCGGGCAGTCACCTGTCCTCCGACCGGCGTGTACAGCAGGGCATTGTCGATGAGATTGGCCAGCAATTCCCGCAGCAACCACTCGGCCCCCTCGGCCACGGCCTCTTCCGGTTCGAAGCCAAGATCGATGTTGCGGCTCAGCGCCCGGTCGAACCAGGCGGAGGCATTCTCCTCCAGCAGGCGGGCGAGATTGACCGGATGGCGCTCGTGGACCAGATGGGCTTCCGGCCCGGAACGGGCCAAGGCCAGCAACTGGTGGGCGAGATGGCCAAGACGCTGGGTCGCGTCGCGCAGGAGAACCACGCGATGGCGATATTCTTCGGGTATTTCCGCCGCGGCGATTTCCAGCTGGGTCTGCAGGCCCGCCAGAGGCGTCCTGAGCTGGTGGGCCGCATCGGCAAGAAAATCCTGCTGCGCGGCGGCGGCGCCGCGCAATTCACCGATCAAGGCGGCCATGGCCCGGATCAGGGGCTCCGCCTCGCCGGGCACGGGCCGCCGGGACAGGAAATCGAGATCCTGAGGCGAGCGGAGGCGGATCTCCTCCCCCAGCCGGATCAGCGGCGCCAAGCCGCGGCGCACGCCGAAGTACACCAGCGCCAGCGTGGCGAAAATCAGCAGTACGTTGGGCGCGATCATGGCCACCAGAATCTTCGAGCCGGTACGTTCCCGTTTCTGCGTGGTTTCAGCCACCGCCACGATCACGGGTCCCAAGGCGGTCTCGAGCCGGTAGCTCACCTTGCGGATGCGCTGGCCGCGCAGGAAGGCATCGGATCGCACCGGCCGAAGACCGGACATGACGGAATCCGGCCGAAGGTCGGCATCGCCGGCCAAGAAGCGGCCATCGGGCCCGGTGATCGAGAAGAACTCCTGATCGCGGCTGTCGTTGAGAAGCAGCTCCTCGGTCTCCGCGGGGAGATTGACTTCGATAGCATTCCCTTGGACCAGAACCCGGCCGGCCAGCGCGATGGCCTTGTCGGAAAGGGAATGGTCGTAGGCTGCGTTGGCCCGGGTGAAGGCGATGTGATAGCCGATGG
>JASLDQ010000387.1 GCA_030151505.1 Chromobacteriaceae bacterium | reverse complement strand
CTTTGGCGCCCGCATCCGCTTCATGTTTCCCTTCGCCGGTTTCTACTTCTTCTACTTCTCCTTCGTCGGCGTTACCTCTCCGTTCTGGGGGCTGTACCTCGCATCTCTCGGCCTGACGCCGTGGGCGATTGCCGTGCTGGCCTCCATGCCCTCGCTGGCGCGCATCGCCGCGCCCGGTTTCTGGGGCTGGCTGGCGGACCGGATCGGCCGGCGCCAGGGCATCGTGCGCTTCACTTCCTGTGCGGCGGCGCTGACCTTTGCCTGCCTGGGGCTGGGCGACAGCTTCGCCTGGCTGTTCGTGGTGCTGGCGATTGCGCACTTTTTCTGGGCCGCGCCCTTGCCGCTGGTGGACGCGACCGTGCTGGCGCGGACGGCCGATTCGCCCGGCGCGTATTCGCGCGTGCGGGTGTGGGGGTCGGTCGGTTTTGTGGTCATGAGCCTCGGGGTGGGCTACGCGCTGGAGCGGATGTCGATTGCCCGCGTGCCGGTCATCGTGTTCGGCACGCTGGCGGGGCTGGGACTGTTCGCCTGCCTGATCCCGGGAGCCGCCGCGCGTGCGCCCGCGCCGGCCAGCCGCGCGCCGTTCCTGGAAACGCTGCGGCGACCGGAGGTGATGGCGGTCTACGCCGCCACCGTGCTGATGGCGGTGGCACACGGGCCGTACTACGCCTTCTACTCGATCGGGCTGAAGGATCACGGCTGGAGCGCGAGCCAGATCGGCTGGCTGTGGACCCTGGGTGTGCTGTCCGAGATTCTGGTGTTCTGGCTGATGCCGCGCATTCTGGCGCGGGTGGCCCTCTCAAGGTTGCTGACCATCGGCCTGGGGCTGGCGGTGCTGCGCTTTGCCGTGATCGCCGCGCTGCCCGGCGTGCCGCTTGCCATCGTCGCGGCGCAATTGCTGCACGCTTTCACGTTCGGGACCCACCACACCGCCTCGGTCGGCCTGGTGCACCGCTATATGCCGGCCGAACATCAGGCCAAGGGGCAGGGGCTGTACTGGGTGCTGGGCTACGGCATCGGCGGCGGCGTGGGCGGGCTGGCGGCCGGCGCCCTGTGGCCGCTGGGGCATATGACGGCCGCCTTCGGCGTATCGGCGCTGGCGGCACTGCTGGGGGTGTGGGTGGCGCGGCGGATCAGCGAGCCGGCTTGAGCCGGGCGGAGGAAACGACATGAATACACGCATCGGTTTCGACTGGCGCGATCTCGAACTTTTCATCGCGGCGGCGGACAGCGGCAGCATCGCACGCGCCGCCGAACGTTGCCGCACCGCGCCGTCGGCGGCGAGCAAGCGCCTGTCCGATCTGGAGACCGCGCTGGGCACACCGCTGCTGGAGCGGCACAACCGCGGCGTGCGGCCGACCGCGGCCGGGCAGGCGCTGCTGCTGCGTTCGCGCGGTCTGCTGGAGGAGGCCCGCCGGGTCGAACGCGAAGTCCGCGGTTATGGCGCCGGCCTGAGTGGCCATGTGCGCCTGTTCGCCAATATCTCGGCCATCGTCGAGTACTTGCCGGCGGCGCTGGCGAGCTTCGCCCGCGCCTGGCCCGGCATCCGGGTCGATCTGGAAGAACATGTCTCCAGCGGAGTGGCGCAGGCCGTGGCCGAGGAAGTCGCCGACTTCGGCATCGTCAGTGACATTGCCCGGCCGGACGGGCTGGAACTGACGCCGTGCTGGCGCGACCAACTGGCGGTGCTGGTGCCGGCTGGACATCAACTGGCGGCGATGGCGCAGTTGCGTTTCGACGCGGTGCTCGACCACCCGCTGGTGGGGTTGAAGGCCGGCAGCAGCCTGCACGCGCGGCTGGTGCAGGCCGCCGCCGAGGCCGGACGCGAGTTGCCCTTGCGGGTGCAGGTTGGCAGTTTCGACGCGGTGTGCGCGATGGTCGCGGCCGGGCTGGGGGTGGCGGTAATGCCGCGCGCTGCCGCCGCGCCCTATCTGGCTTCGCTCGGACTGGTGGCCGTGACGCTGGACGAGCCTTGGGCGGCGCATCAGCTTTATCTGTGCCGGCGAGCCGGGGCGGCGCTGTCGCCCGCGGCCGAGCGCCTGTTCGTCCATCTGGATGCCGCCGGCGCATCAAGCTGAAGCACGGTTAAGGTGTTGGTAGCCATCGTGGATGGCGATGGCTGCATCGTCCAATACCAGTTCCGCCGGTCGGGCGGTGCGTGCATAATCGCCGGCGATTCCAAGCACAAGCGAAGCGAAACCATGGCCGCTCAAACCCTTTACGACAAACTCTGGCAAAGCCACGTGGTGCGTACCGATCCCGACGGCACCGTGCTGCTCTACATCGACCGCCATCTGGTGCACGAAGTCACCAGCCCGCAGGCCTTCGAGGGCCTCAAGCTGGCGCACCGCAAGCTGTGGCGCGTCGACTCGGTGGTGTCCACCGCCGACCACAACACGCCGACCGACCACTGGGAGCTGGGCATCCAGGACCCGATCTCGCGCCAGCAGGTCGAGACGCTCGACGCCAATATCAAGGAATTCGGCGCGTTGGCCTACTTCCCGTTCAAGGACCGGGGCCAGGGCATCGTCCACGTGATGGGGCCGGAGCAGGGCGCGACCCTGCCGGGCATGACCGTAGTGTGCGGCGACAGCCACACCTCCACCCACGGCGCCTTCGCCGCGCTGGCGCACGGCATCGGCACCTCCGAAGTCGAGCACGTGATGGCGACCCAGTGCCTGGTGGCGAAGAAATCCAAGTCGATGCTGATCAAGGTCGAGGGTGAGCTGCAGCCGGGCGTGACCGCCAAGGACGTGGCGCTGGCCATCATCGGCGTGATCGGCACCGCCGGCGGCACCGGCTACGCGATCGAATTCGGCGGCAGCGCGATTCGCGGCCTGTCGATGGAAGGCCGCATGACCCTGTGCAATATGGCGATCGAAGGCGGGGCGCGTTCCGGTCTGGTGGCGGTCGACCAGACCACCATCGATTACGTCAAGGGTCGTCCGTTCGCGCCCAAGGCCGAACAATGGGAGGCCGCCGTCGCTTACTGGCGCACGCTGGTATCCGACGAGGGGGCCGTGTTCGACAAGGTGATTGAGCTCAAGGCCGAGGACATCGCGCCGCAAGTCACCTGGGGTACCTCGCCCGAGATGGTCACCACCATCGACGGCCGCGTCCCGAATCCGGCCAACGAGGCCGATCCGGTCAAGAAGAGCGGCATGGAGCGGGCGCTGGCCTATATGAACCTTGCCGCCGATACCCCGATCGACCAGATCGCCGTCGACAAGGTGTTCATCGGCTCCTGTACCAACTCCCGCATCGAGGACCTGCGCGCCGCCGCCGCCGTGGCCAAGGGCAAGAAGAAGGCCGACAGCGTCAAGCTGGCGCTGGTGGTGCCGGGGTCGGGTCTGGTCAAGGCGCAGGCCGAGGCCGAGGGGCTGGACAAGATTTTCGTCGAGGCCGGCTTCGAATGGCGCGAGCCGGGCTGCTCGATGTGTCTGGCGATGAACGCCGACCGGCTGGAGCCGGGCGAGCGTTGCGCCTCGACCAGCAACCGCAACTTCGAAGGGCGTCAGGGCCAGGGGGGGCGTACCCATCTGGTCAGCCCGGCGATGGCGGCGGCGGCGGCGATTGCCGGCCGTTTCGTCGACGTGCGCTCGCTGTAAGGCGGCCCGGGTGGACTTCTTGCGCATTTATTAGCCATGCGGCGGCGGGTCATCAACCCGCGAGCCGCTTCCAGCCACGCCATGCCGGCTATGATGAGCATGCGATTCCCGCAAAGGTATCGCATTCCTCAACAGCGCCGGCGGTGGCCGGATTGGCAAGGAGTCCATCATGAAGAAACTGTTCGTTGTGCTGGCTGCATTGTTTTCGATGGCCGGATTGTCCGCCTGCAATACCGTCGCCGGTATGGGCAAGGACGTGAAGGCCGCCGGGTCGGGGATGGAAAACGCTTCCGACCAAGTGAAGGAAAAGATGTAGTCGCACTTTGGCGACATCCGGCGGGGGCAAGGTGCACCCGCCGCCTGCAGATACTGAACACCATGAAAAAATTCGTGCTGATCGTTTTGGCCGCCGCCGCACTGGCGGGCTGCAATACCGTTTCCGGCATCGGCAAGGACATCAAGGCCGGTGGACAAGCCATTGAAAGGGCTGCGCAATAATGAAGGCATTCAATACTCTCAATGGGCTGGTTTGCCCGCTGGACCGCGCCAACGTCGACACCGACGCCATCATTCCCAAGCAATTCCTCAAGTCGATCAAGCGCTCCGGCTTCGGGCCCAACCTGTTCGACGAGTGGCGCTATCTCGACCACGGCGAGCCGGGCATGGACAACAGCGTGCGTCCGCTCAACCCGGACTTCGTGCTGAACTTTCCGCGCTACCGCGGCGCCGAAGTGTTGCTGGCGCGCGAGAACTTCGGCTGCGGCAGCTCGCGCGAGCACGCGCCGTGGGCGCTGGAAGACTACGGCTTCCGCGTGGTGATCGCGCCGAGCTTCGCCGACATTTTCTTCAACAACTGCTACAAGAACGGCCTGTTGCCGATCGTGCAGCCGGCCGAAGTGGTCGACCAGCTGTTCCACGAGGCGCAGGCGAGCGAAGGCTACCGCCTGACCGTCGACCTGGCCGCGCAAACGGTGACCACGCCGGGCGGCGACAGCTTCGCCTTCGACATCACCGAGCACCGCAAGCACTGCCTGCTCAACGGCCTGGACGAGATCGGCCTGACCCTGGCGCACGCCGACGAGATCGCGGCCTACGAGGCGCAGCGTCGCCAGAGCCAGCCCTGGCTGTTCGCCTGAACTGATCCGGGCGGGGTCATCGCCGGCCCCGCTTGACACAGGACAAGGCAAACCCCGAAGCGGGCACACAACCGGACGATGGTTGGCGTGCCCGCTTTCGCATTCAGGCGGATTGGCACACAATCGGCCAGAATGAAGCATCTGGCATCGCTGGCGCCATCCTGCGGGAGCTTGCTGACCGGCTTACTGCCGCAATGCGCCGCAGGGTCGGGTTGGCGATTCTTGTCTGGCAGCATCGCTGCCGCCGGTTTTCTGGAGGGTGTACATG
The DNA here is from genome assembly GCA_030151505.1 of Chromobacteriaceae bacterium. Taxonomy (GTDB): domain Bacteria; phylum Pseudomonadota; class Gammaproteobacteria; order Burkholderiales; family Aquaspirillaceae; genus JASLDQ01. The sequence continues at coordinate 3,032 of JASLDQ010000387.1, read as the reverse complement.
GCCATTCGTCCGATTCTCAAAATGGGGGATGCCCGGCTGCTGTCTCGCGCGGAGCCGGTCGAGGCGTTCGATACGCCCGAACTGCATGCGCTGATCGTCGATCTGCGCGACACGATGGCGAGCCGCTCCGGCGCGGGGCTGGCCGCTCCACAGATCGGCGTGTCGCTGCAGGTCGTGGTTTTTGGCTCGGGCGAGATCAACCCGCGCTATCCGGACGCCGAGCCGGTGCCGCAGACGGTGCTGATCAATCCGACCATCACGCCGCTGGATGTGACGATGGAGGACGGCTGGGAAGGCTGTCTGTCGCTGCCCGGCATGCGCGGACTGGTGCCGCGCTACAGCCGCATCCGCTATCAGGGCTTCGATCCGCACGGCCAGCATGTCGACCGCACGGTGGACGGTTTCCACGCCCGGCTGGTGCAGCATGAGTGCGATCACCTGTGGGGCTTCCTTTATCCGATGCGGATGAAGGACATGAGCTGCTTCGGCTTTGTCGACGTGATCTTTCCCGATGTGCAGGTCGACGAGCTGGGGGACAAGTGACGCCGGAATGGCAGGAATGAAAAAAGCGCGGGGTTCAGCCTCGCGCTTTTTTCATTGCGGCCGGCGGCCCGGGCCGGTTCAGAGCCAGGGCGCTGTGCTGGTGTCGGCCGGTGTGGCGGAGGGAGCGGTGGGCGTTGCTGCCGATGCTGCTGCGGCATCGGGCTGTTCTCCCCCGAGCGCCGCGACCAGATCGGTGATCAGATGGCGCAACTCGCCGCTCATCAGCAGGAAGGTGGCGGCGAACAGAGCCTCGGCGTCGTCGCCGGCCTGGCTGGCCTCGTCCTGCAGCAGGTCCAGGAATTGCAGCTTCTTCAACTGCATCTGTTCGGTCAGCACGAAGCGGATGCGCTCCTGCCAGATCAGGCCGAGCTTGACCGCCACCTTGCCGGATTCGACGTGCTGGCGAACTTCGGTCGCGGTGAGGTCCTGGCGGCTGCAGCGCACCACCGCGCCGTCGTCGCCCGGCGACTTCAGTTCGCAGTCGGCATCCAGTTCGAAGCCGGCCGGTGCGCCGTCCAGCAGCCACGATGTCATCGCGGCGGCCGGCGACATGGCTGTTTGCGGCAGGCGGGCAGGGAAGGGCGGCAAGGCCTCGCGGATGGCGCTGGCCAGTCCTTCGGCCTTGCTGGCGGTGCCGCTGTCGACCACCAGCCAGCCGGCATCGCGGTCGAGATAGGCGAGGGTGCGGCCGGTGCGGGTGAAGGCGCGCGGCAGCAGGTCGTCGGTGATCTGCTCTTTCAGTTCCTTCTTTTCCTTCTTGCCGATCTTGCGCGCTTCCTTGTCCTCGATCTCGGCGGCCTTGAGTTCGGTGAACTCGCGGATCACTGCCGCCGGCAGGACCTTGTCCTCGCGCTTGAGCGCCAGCAGCGCGCAGCCGCCCTCGGTGTGCAGCATCAGGTCCGGTGCGTGGGCGGCGACCGGGGCGAAGCCCTGGGTGAACCAGTCGAGACCGCTGCAAGGATGGAAGGGCTTTTTGTGCAGCGCGGCTTCCAGCTCGTCAAAGCTGGGCATCATGCTGGTGGGCAGGCGGAACAGACTGAGCTGGCGAAACCACATGGGAACACTCCGTGATGCGAAAGCCGGCCATTCTACCCCGGGCGCCCGCCGGCGCGCGTGTCCGGAAGCGGTTTTACCCCAGCCAAAAAGTGTGGATGGTAAGTTGGTGAATTTTCAGCAAAAGACAATTTCGCTGGAATTAATTTCGAAAAATCGCTTGCCAGTCATGGGGGGATTGCTTAATATGGCGACCTCTCAGCGATGCAACGAAGCAGTAAAAGCAACGCAAGTCGCTGATAGAAAAGAAAAATCGGGGTGTAGCTTAGCCTGGTAGAGCGCTACGTTCGGGACGTAGAGGCCGGAGGTTCGAATCCTCTCACCCCGACCAGGATATCAAAGAGCCGGATCAGTCATCAGATTGATCCGGCTCTTTGCATTCGGGCGGCGCGACTCGCGTTTTTCTCTCGGAAGAAGACGGGGGCGTGCCCGTTGTTGCCGCATCCAATTGTCATCGCGGGAAATCTGTTGTGAAAACCAGTACATTCCCTCCATCGCCGGTACCCCGGTTCGACCACGAGTGCTTGTTTTAAATGACATTCATGTATTTTAGCCAGCTGGAATCCGCCGCTCTGGATGCCGTGCTTGCCGACTGCAAGCGCGCCGACCCCGAGGTGCGGCTCCTGGCGCTCCTGCCAGAGGCGGAGCACGACAGGCTCCCGCTGCTGCAGGCGCGCTGCCGGCAGGCGGGCATTCCTGTGTGCGGTGGCATCTTTCCCCGTCTCGTGTCCGGCGGGGAATGGCTGGAGCGAGGGAGCTGGCTGCTGCGTCACGAAGGTGGAATGGCGGCCCGACTGGTTGAGCTGGATGGCGAGCCGGCCGACCGGGCCGCCGACCGCGTGCGCCGCGCCGTCGAACCGATGCTGGCGCGCTGGCCGGAGTCGGCCGGCAAGCCGACCCTCTACATGATGTTCGACGGCATGCTGCCGAACATCGCCTCCATTCTGGACGAGCTTTACCTGCTGCTGTCCGATCAGGTCGCCTATGCCGGCGTCGCCGCCGGCAGTGAAACCTTCCGCGCCATGCCCTGCCTGTTCGACGACCACCGGCAGGTGGGCGGCGGGGTGCTGTGCCTGCTGTTGCCGGCCTCGGCCAACCCGGTGCTGCGGCATGGCTACCGCATGCCCGGGCATCTTCTGAACGCGACCTCGACCGCCGGCAACCGGATTTTCCAGATTGACTGGCGCCCGGCCTTCGAAACCTATCAGGCCATGGTCCGGCACGAGTATGGTGTCGCGCTGGACCCCGGCAATTTCTATGAATACGGCGCCCATTTCCCACTGGCGATGGTGCTGGCCTGCGATGACGTGGTGGTGCGAATCCCGGTCACACTCGAAGAGGATGGCTCGGTAGCCTGCGTCGGTGAAGTACCGGAAAACGCCATGCTGGTCCTGCTGCAAGCGCCCGAGCTGGCGGAGTCCCATTGCGTCGACGAG
>JASLDQ010000383.1 GCA_030151505.1 Chromobacteriaceae bacterium | reverse complement strand
CCACAGGCTCGGTTCCTCGTCAAAAGGATAGAGCCTGTGGTCCCGGCTAATGCAGGTGACGATTTCTCTCTCGAAATCAGATTAGCAGCGGCGGCCCCTAAAATTCAGAAAGACCTCTCCCCGCTGAAGGACGTGGCTTCGGCTTCGCCCAAGTTCTTGCATTGACAATGCCCGTCCGGCTCATGGACCACCACCCCAAACAACCAAGGACGGCGTCACTTCGTTGCCATCAGCCGTTCGCTTTGCTTGGCATCCAAGTAAGCGGCTTACCGTTTCCGCTTGCCGTTGCCCGTAGCGCGCCGCCATCTCCTCCTGCGGCTCAAGATGCCCCGGTTGAGCCAGAACGCGTCCGACGGCATGCCTGTGGGGCACGCTCGTAAGCGCTGCCGGTTGGGCAGCGTAGGCGGACTTCGGCGTCGGCTTGAAGACGCGCTCTGCGGACTTCCCAGAACCAGCAATTCCTGCGTGTCTGCTTATGGCCGATAACTGGCACTATAGAATTTCGCTCGGATTTTGTTACTTCTGCCGGATTCCCTTCCTGAACCCCCGATCCCCCGCCATGAACGCCTCCAGCATGTGCGGAATCAGCGTCGTGACATCGACGGCCTCGCCATACGCCTGCGCATGCAGCGCGGCGTAGCGATCGAGGTCGGCTTTCAGGCTGGCCGGGCAAGTGAAGGTTAGTTTGACGTTCTCGGTCTTGGGCAGTGGCCCCAGCCGCAGTTTCCTGGTCGTACTCATCGTGAAGTCCCCTTGTTGAAGAACAGCGGCTGATAGGGCCGCAGCACCAGATCGCGGTTGACGATGATGCGCACCGGCAAGCCGGGGCGGCTGGTAAGCGTGGGTTGGATGTTGAGGTTGCGCCGGGTCACTTCCTGGCCGACCTGGTTCACGGTGTCCTGCAGGCTGTCGCGCCCGGCGATGATGACGCGATCACCGTCCTGGCGGTTCTCGGGTGCGGCCAGTTCGGCTCCCACACCCAGCAGCGTCGTCAGCACGGCTCCGGCAAAAATCCGATCCCAATGCCAGTCCACGTCGTCTTCCAGACCGGCATAGCCCGCCGGGTCGGTGCCGATCAGGTTGTCGAGCGTGAGCGAAGACGTGTCCGGCAGGATGATGCGGTTCCACACCACCTGCACGCGGCTCTGGCCGTAGCTGACCTGGCTGTTGTACTTGCCCAGGATGCGCGAACCCTGCGGGATCAGTAGGAACTTGCCAGTGGCCGTGTCATAGATCGGCTCCGTCACCGTGGCGATCACGTCGCCCGGTAGGTCGGACTTGATGCCCGTAACCAGTGCCCCGGCAATGACGGTTCCAGCCATCACCTGGAACGGCGAGGTGGGAATTTGCAGATTGCCGGAGTTACGGGTTTCCGTAGAGCCGCCTGTCAGGAACGCCTCTTTCTGGTCTTGCCGGTTCTGCACGGCAGTCGGGTCGGCAGGCTGGGCCGCCGTCGAGGCCGGGCCAGCGGCCAGCGGATCGAAAGCGGCATTGGCAGCGAAACCTGGTGCGGCTGCGACCTGCGACTGCGCCACGGGCGCGGCCTGCGGGGAACCCGTGCGGAAGAACACCGATGAAGCTGCCGCCGCTTCTGCTTCCTTGCGCAGCGCATCGTTGGGGTCGTAACCCGGCGCGGCATCGGTGGCGGCAACCGGCTGTTGCGAATTGACGATGGCTGGCCCCAGGTCGCCGGGCAAAGGAGGCCCCAGCTCCGGCACGTCGGGCGGCAGCGCTGGCAGCTTGGAATAGTCCGTTGGCAGCGCATCCAGTCCTTCCGAGCGCGAGACGCGGTCCACGTTGTACAGCTCCGTGGATTCGCCTGCGCCGCGTTGCTGCGGTTGCAGCGACCAGATCAGTGCGCCCATCACTCCAACCGACAGGCCGCCGGCGAGGATCGCCAGCGTGCGCCGGTTCAGGCGCGTAACCGGGCGCGGTTGGGCGCGCAGCGCCACCGCCTCTGGTGCCACCTTGTCCGCCTGCGGCGTGGCAAGGTCGGGAATGTCGTCCTGGCTCATGCTCAGTTCCTCCCGGCGATGCCATCCGTGCGCTCGATGCGCACCACGTCGCCCTTGTCGGCCCCCAGGCGCAGTTCTGCCGCACCGAACAGCCGATCCACGATGTAGTACGGCGAGCGAAAGCGGTAATTCACCAGTTGCCCTTCACCCTGCGCACCGATGACGAACAGCGGCGGCAGCTCGCCCTGGGCGATGCCTGCCGGGAACTGGATATAAACCTTCTCGCCATCATCGAAGGCACGCAGCGGCTTCCACGGCGGATTGCTGCCGCTGATTGCATAGCGAAAGCGGATGTTCTCCAGCGACAAGCCTGCATCGACCGGCGCGGCAGCACTGGCGGCCTGCGCCTGGCGCTGCAAGGCCAGCATCCGATCCTTGGGATAGTCCCAGGACACCGACGCCATCCATGCCTTGTCGGTCGAAGTCAGTTCCAGCAGGTACGTCCTGCGGCTGGTGGTGATAACCAGATTGGTCTTCAAGCCGGAACGAATAGGCTTGACCAGCACATTGACGCGCAAATCGGCCCCGCTGCCGCTGGAGGTGTCGCCCACAATCCAGCGTACCGTGTCGCCCGCTGCGACCGTCACCAGTTCCTCGCCGGGCTGGAGCACAATCACGGTCACGCGGCCCACGGACGCATAGACCTGGTACAGCGCGCCATCGGTGAAGGGCCAGACTTGGATCGCATTGACGTAGCCCTCGCGGGTCGGTGCGATGCGTGCTTCTGCATTGGCGCGGGAGACGCGCACCTTCTCGTCAGCAGGCTCCGGCGTGGTCGGGGCCGAATCAATGCCCGGCAGCAGCTTCAACTGTGCGGGCAGCGCCAAGGGTTCGGGCACTGCCACCACTTCGATGGGCTTGGGCGGCTCGGGCAATGGCTGAGCCTGCACCGGCTCATCGAGCGAGATCACCGGCGGCGGTTTTCCCTGCGTGGCGCAGCCCGCAAACAGGACAGTCGAAGCCAGCAAGATCACTGGCAATGCGGTTTTACGGAAATGAGTATTCATGGTTTGGCTCCTTCAGAAGAATCCAGTTCACGGCTCCACGACAGGCCATTGACGTAGATGCCCAGCGGGTTGCGGCGCAGGCGTTCTTCGGTGCGCGGGGTCTGCTGCACGATGGACACCACCGCCGTCCATCGCTCCAGCCCGGCAGCCGCGCCATTGACGTAGCGGCGTTCCGTCCAGCGCACGTTGAACGACGCATCGCTGGCGCGAACCACGCTGGTGATCTGCACCGTCACCGACTCCTTGCCGATGCGGGCGAACGGGTCATTGGTACGGGCGTAGTCGTTGAGCACCGCCGCGCCCCGATCGGTGGTGTAGTCGTAGGCATCGAGCCAGTTCTGGCGAACGACGATGGGGTCGATGGACAGCGAGCGCACCAGCGTCAGGAAGCGCGCGATGTGGTGCGCCGTCTGGGCATCGGTGGGCCGGTACGGCGTGGCCGCTTCGCCCACAGTGCGCACCTGGCCGGACTGATCGACCTCGATGACATAGGGTGTGACGATGGATTGGGCCGAGCGCCACACCAGGCCGCCGGCCATCAGCAGCGCGAGCACCAGGCAGCCGAAGGCCATCAGTCGCCAGTTCTTGGCCTGCACGCGGGCAGAGCCAATGCGCTCGTCCCACATCTGCGCGGCGGCTTGATACGGGGTGGCAGGCTGCGGCGTATCGACATAGCGCACCTGCGGTCGTTTGAATCGCATGGAGTTCTCCTTGAAAGTCAGCTATCGGAATCCCGCAGGCTCGGGCCTTGGCCCGAACCGCCGCCGTCGCCACCGCGCAGCGCGTGCGCGGCCGTGGTGGTGGCCTGGGTGAGTCGTTGGCGGCGTTGCAGGCGCTTGGCCCAGCCGGGTTGTTCCTGCTTCTGCGCGTTGGCCGTGTCGCCAGCGGCATCGCCAGTCGCGGCTTGCCCGGAAGCGGCAGTGCCGCCGCCTGAGCCGCCATCTGCGCCAGAGCCTTGCCAGCCTGCTTTGAACGGCCCGGCCGCCTTGGCTGCCGCCGCTTTGATGCCTGCACCGGCGCGCTGGCCAGCGGCTTGTGCGCCACCCTTGGCGACATTGCCCAGCCCTGCCATCGCGCCCTTGGCTCCGCCGCCCGCAGCGGCAGAACCAGCCTGGAAGGCCGACTTCGCGCTGCCCGCCGCCGAGGTCGCGGCCCGCGCGCCAGCCCCGGCGAGCTTGGCGGCAGCAGGTGCCATGCGCGCTCCGGCCATCACGGCACCACCCACGCCGGTGGCGGCAGCACCTACGGCAACCGCTGCGCCTGCGGCACCAATCGCAGCACCGGCCATCGCCCCGGCACCCAACTGCGGTGCGCCGGAGACCAGCCCGGTGGCGATTCCTGGGCCGAAGATTCCCAACGCCAGCAGCGTGAGCGAGGCCAGCATGATGACCACCGCATGGTCGATGGACGGCTCGGCTGGATGCACCTGGAACTCGGCGAACAGGCCCGAGCCAATGCCGACGATGACGGCCAGCACCAACACCTTGATGCCCGAGGACACCACGTTGCCCAGCACCTTTTCAGCGAGAAAGCTGGTCTTGTTCCACAGCGCGAACGGCACCAGCACGAAGCCCGCCAGCGTGGTCAGCTTGAACTCGATCAGCGTGATGAAAAGCTGGATCGCCAGCACGAAGAAACACAGGATCACCACCGCCCAGGCCAGGAACATGACCACGATGGGCGTCATGTTCACGAACACTTCGGGGAAGCCCGCCATGTCGCTGATCTGCTCAAGGATCGGTGCCGCCGCGTCGATGCCAGTCTTGGCCAGGCGACCCGGTTGCAGAAATTCGCCCATACTCATCGTCGAGCCGCTGGCCGTCAGGCCCAGGCCCGCGAACGAGCGGAACACGATGCTGGCCAGCCAGTTGAAGTTGTTGATGATGTACGCGAAGGCGCCGACGTAGAGCACCTTGCGCAGCAGCTTGGCGATCACGTCATCGCCTTGGCCGGTGGCGTGGCTCATCGCCCAGTACAGCCCGGCAATCGTCATGTCGATGACGATCAGCGTGGCGGTGAGGAACGCGACTTCGCCCTGCAGCAGCCCAAAGCCCGAGTCGATGTAGCGCGAGAAGGTAGCGAGAAATCGGTCGATCACTGTCACGTCATTCATGGCACGTCCCCCTCGAACGGCATGGCGTCCTGCTCACTGGCGGGTGTGTCGAAGCTCGGCGGGATCGGCGGCAGATCGGCCAGTGTGCGGAACTCGTCAGGCCCGGTTTCACCGGCGAAGAAGCGCCGCCGGAAAGCGTCGGCCGCGGCCAGGCAGGCGTCTTCGCCTGCGGCCGTCCTATCGGCGGCACACTGCGCACGCACAGCCTTGAGCCGCACGGGATCGACGGCCAGGGCAGCGGCCAGGTCTTCGGTCGGCTGCTGACTGCAAGCGACCAGCAGCACGGGAAGCAGCAAGGAAACGCATCGCATGGCCGTCTCCCGTCAGTTGCCGTAGAAATCCACGCGCTGCGGCGTGTAGGGCGTGCCATCACCCAGGAAGCGGCGGGTTACTTCGCGCCCGCGTTCGACAGCCGCCGCCTGCCGTGCCAGCTCCAGCGCTGCGGCGCGTTCCTGCGTGATCTGGAGTTGCTGCGCCTGGATGGACTGTTTGGCCTGCAAGGCCAGAAGCTGGTTGGTCGCCTGCATGGCTTGCAGCGCGCCGGTGGCGGACTGGCTCTGGCTGACCAGATCGGACAGTGCGCTTTCGTCTTGGGCCAGGTTCTGCGACACCTGCGCCTGCATCCGCATCGCGGTGTGCAGGCCGTTCAGCGTGTTCTTCCAGCGCTCCTGCGCGTCGCGCAGCATCTGGTCGCCGCTGACGGTCGCGGCGTACTGCTCCGGGTACAGCCGGGCGAAGGTGGCATCCATGCTCTGCACGTCGTAGGCCAAGCCGCGTGCCTCGGCGATCAGGCGTTCGGTCATGGCGAGCGTCGAGCGCAGGCGGTTGACGATGTTGAAGTCGAGATTTGCCAGATAGCGCGCCTGGTTCATCAGCATCTGTGCTTCGTTCTGGAGTTGGTTGATCTGGTTGTTGATCTGCTCCAGCGTGCGAACAGCGGTCAGCGTGTTCTGCACAAAGTTGGACGGATCGAACACTGTCAACGCGGATGCGGGCTGTGAGGCTAGCAGCGATACCGACAGCACGGCGGCGAGCGAGACGGACAGCAAACGGGGTTGGGTCTTCATGGTGAAACCTCCAATCGTTGAGAAGCGAGGAAAGAAGTCGCCGCTGGTGAGGACGGCAACAGATCAGCGGCCCAATCCAGGCCGCGATGGCGCAACCAGGCACCGGCAAAGCCCGGTGTGCCTGCGTCCAGCAGCACGCGATCCATGTCGCGTTGGTCTTGCGGGGTCGATGCACCCGCGAAGGCCAGCGTGGCTGGCCCCAGGTCGAGGTCGAACAAGCGATTGCCCAGGCGCGATTGGTAGTAGTAGTCACGCTTGGGCTGCGCGGTCGCCACGATCTCGATCTGGCGGCTGTTAAGGCCGAAGCCTTCGTAGATCGTGCGAATCTGAGGCTCGGTGACCTGCGGGTTGGGCAGAAAAATCCGGCTGGCGCAGCTTTCGATCACCGCCGGTGCGATGCTCGAATCCTTGATGTCGGCCAGCGATTGCGTGGCGAAGATGACACTGACGTTCTTCTTGCGCAGCGTCTTGAGCCACTGGCGGATGCGGGCGGCGAACACCGGGTCATCGAGGAACAACCAGGCTTCATCGAGGATCAGCAGCGTGGGCGCGCCGTCGAAGCGTTCATCGAAGCGGGCGAACAGGTATCCCAGCACGGCCAGCACCGCTGCCTTGCTGTGCATCAGTTCTTCCATCTCGAAGCCCTGCACGCTGCCGGAACCCAGCCGGTCAGCATCGGCGTCCAGCAGCTTGCCGTGGGCACCGCCCAACACATAAGGCGCGAGTGCCTGGCGCAGTGCGTTGGATTGCAACAGTACCGACAGGCCCGTCAGCGTGCGCTGCTCCACTGGCGCACCTGCGAGGCTGCCGAGTGCCGACCAGATCGCGGCCTTCTCGTCCGGGCCAATGGAGACACCTTCATGCAGCAGGCGGCCTTCCACCCATTCGGCGGCCCAGGTGCGATAGCCCTCCTGGTCGATGCGGGCCAAGGGCTGGAAGGCAATCGCCCCGTCGTTGCCCAGGTCGTAATGCTCACCGCCCAGCCCGAGGATGGTGGCGCGCATGGAGCGGCCCATATCGAAGGCAAAGATGCGCGAGCCGGGATAGCGGCGGAACTGCATCGCCAGCGTGGCAAGCAAGACCGACTTGCCCATGCCTGTCGGCCCGGCGACCAGCGTGTGGCCCACGTCGCCAATGTGCGTCACCAGCCGGAACGGCGTCGCGCCATCGGTGCGGGTGACGATCAGCGGCGGGCCATCAAGGTGCGCGTTCTTTTCCGGCCCGGCCCACACAGCGGACAGCGGCATCATGTGTGCCAGGTTCAGCGTCGAGACAATGGGCTGACGCACGTTGGCATAGGCATTGCCGGGAATGGACGACAGCCAGGCATCCACCGCATTGAGGGTTTCGGGGATGGTGACGAAGCCCCGGCCCTGGATGACACGCTCCACCATGCGCAGTTTCTCGTCGGCCACGGCCGGGTCGGTGTCGAGCACCGTCACGGTAGCGGTCAGGTAGCCGAAGGCGACTTGATCGCTACCCAGCTCCTGCAAGGCTGCGTCCGCGTCGGCCGCTTTGTTGCTGGCATCCGTATCGACCAGCGGGCTTTCCTGCTGGAAGATTGTTTCGCGCAACAGCGCGACGACGTTCTTGCGCTTGGCGAACCACTGGCGACGCAGGCGGCCCAGTTCCTTTTCCGCCTCGGCTTTGTCCAGGCACAGAAAGCGCGTGCTCCAGCGATAGCCAAAGCCCAGGCGGTTGAGATCGTCCAGAATCCCCGGCCAGGTCGAGGTCGGAAAGCCCCGCACCGACACCACGCGCAGGTGCTGGTCGCCCAGCATGGGTGCCAGGCCACCGACCAGGGCGGAGTCGGCCAACAGTGCGTCGATATGGAACGGCACGTCGGGCACGCCGACGCGGTAGCGCCGCGTGGACACCGAGGCGTGCAGGTAGGTCAGTGTCTGGCTGTCATCGAGCCAGGCAATCTCCGGCATCACGCCGTCGAGCAGGTCGAACACGCGATCGGTTTCCGCCACGAAGGCTTCCAGCCGCCCCTGCCAATCCACGCCGTCGCCCGGCGCGTTCTCATAGAGCATCTTGGCGGCGCGGGCGCGGGATTCCTCCGGCGGCAGATAAGCCAGCGTGAGGTGATAGGCGCTCTCGAAATGCTGGCCGGACTCCTCGAATGCAGCACGGCGTTCTTCTTCCACCAGCCAGGACAACGGCTCGGGGAAGTCGGAACGTGGATAGCCCGCTGCCGCGCGGCGCTCGGCCTCGATGAACAAGGCCCAGCCCGATCCCAGGCGGCGCAGTGCGTTGTTGAGCCGCGCCGACGTGGCGATCAGCTCGCCTTGCGTGGCGCTGTCCAGATCCGGCCCACGAAAACGCGCCGTGCGCTGGAACGAGCCATCCTTGTTCAAGACGACGCCCGGCCCGATCAGCCCGGCCCAGGGCAGCCAGTCGGCCAGCAGCGCGGGCCGCTGGCGGTATTCGGCAAGGTTCAGCATGTCGGCTTCTCCCTATGCGTCCAGCAGCGGCTTGTGCTTGATGTGCCGGGCGAAGACCTGCATGAACTGCGGATCGACGCGCGCACCCCAGACCGCCAGCGAATGGCCGCTGATCCACAGCACCACGCCAGGAATCCACAGTTGCAGGCCCAGCCCGACGGCGGCGGCCAGCGTGCCGTTGGCAATCGCCACGGTGCGCGGCGCACCGCCCAGCAGGATCGGCTCGGTCAGGGAGCGATGCAGCGGCACTTCAAAGCCCGGAAGATCAGTGGCCGTGCTCATACGACGGCCCCGCCGGAGAAGCTGAAGAACGACAGGAAGAAGCTCGAAGCCGCGAACGCGATGGACAGGCCGAAGACGATCTGGATCAGCTTGCGAAAGCCGCCGCTGGTATCGCCGAAGGCCAACGCCAGGCCCGTCGCAATAATGATGATGACCGCGACGATGCGGGCCACCGGCCCCTGGATGGATTCGAGAATGGATTGCAGCGGGCCTTCCCACGGCATCGAGGAACCGGCGGCCTGGGCCGTGCCGGCCAGGAACAGCAGCAGCGCGGCCAGCAGCAGCCCTTGCCCCGCAGGGCGGGCCAGGCTGCGCAGTCGTGCCAGGCTGGACAGGCGGGAAAGCGGATTTACAGAAAGACGGAAAGCATCAACGTGCGTCATGGCAGTTCTCCAGAGGATTGGTCGAGGGACGGGGAAGGAACAGGCGGCAACTCGGGAAACGGCGTTTCCAGCGCATCCGCCAGTCGGTAGCCCGCGCCGTCGAAACCGACGACGCGAGAAATGGTTTCGACGTGGCGCTTGCGGCCACGGCCTGCGATGTGGATCACCACATTGACCGCCTCGGCGATCAGGGCACGGGGCGGATTCACCGCCACTTCGAGGATCAGTTGCTCCAGGCGCAACAGTGCGCCCAAGGCGGAGCCGGCATGAATGGTGGCGATGCCACCGGGGTGGCCGGTGCCCCAGACCTTGACCAGATCCAGCGCTTCGCCGCCACGCACTTCGCCGACGATCACGCGATCCGGGCGCAGTCGCATCGTGGCGCGCACCAGCTCCTGCATCGACACCACGCCTGCGCGGGTGCGCAGTGGCACATGGTCACGGGCCGCGCATTGCAGCTCGATGGTGTCTTCGAGCACCAGCACGCGGTCGCCGGTGGCGGCGATCTCGGCCAGCAAAGCATTGGCCAGCGTGGTCTTGCCGGTGCTGGTGCCGCCAGCGATCAGGATGTTGTGCCGCTCGCGCACGGCATGACGCAGGAACTCGGCCTGCCCAGCGGTCAGGATGCCGTCGGCCACATAGCGATCCAGACTGATGATGCTCACGGCGCGTTTGCGCAGCGCAAAGGCCGGGCCGGGTGCAGCAGGCGGCAAGATGCCCTCGAAGCGTTCGCCGGTTTCCGGCAGTTCGGCGGTCAAGAGCGGTTGGCCACGATGCACTTCCGCGCCGACGTGGGCAGCCACCAGCCGGATGATGCGCTCGCCATCGGCTTCGGGCAGTTCGACGCCGAGCGGCGCACGGCCAGAGGACAGCCGATCCACCCACAATGTCCGGTCGGGGTTGAGCATCACTTCCACCACGTCCGGGTCTTCCAGCGCGGCGGCGATCAGCGGCCCCATCGCCGTGCGCAGCATCTGGATGCGGCGATCCTGGGACGCCGCAGCGGATGAGCGCGGTTCGGGCGGGATCTGTGGAACGGCACTCATGGCGCACGCTCCGCAGTGCGTTCATGGGCGGCAGCCATCGCCGCCGCGTCATCCATGCGCATGCCGAACTCACGATCTTGGGGGTGCAGTTCTTCCACCACGTCGCGCACCAGGCTGCGGCCACGCAGCAGGTGGCGGCCCAACTGTTCAACGAACTGCTCGAAACGCGCCTTGCCTTGGGCGCGGGCTGCATCCTGATGGGCTTCGGGCACCGGCGTGCTGACAGTCAGGTAGTAGCGGATGAACAGCGCCAGCGTTTCGATCTGGATGTTCTGGTCACGCTCCAGACGCTCGGCCTGCCGCGACAGGCGATCCAGCCGTTTGGCAATAGCGGCCTCGCGTTGGTCGCCGGCATCGGGCGACAGCCAGGACGCCAAGGCAGCGGCGACGATGCTGGACTTCGAGACGCCTTTCTTGGCGGCCAGCTCGTCCAGACGCTTGGCGTGCTCGTGCTGGATGAACAGGTTCAATCGGTATTGGCTCATAGGTCGATTCCGTCGTTGGGGTCGAGGGAAGCCAGCCGCGCCGTGCGTTGCAGGGCGGGGTCGAGCTGGCCGGGAAGCACCGGGGGCATGTCGTCGTCATCGAGCAGCGACAGGTCGCTGGTCGAGGCATCCATCGCGGAGGCATAGGCAATGGCTTCGGACAGTTCGGGCTGGCGGCGTGGGCCGCCGTCGTCGGTCGAACCCAAGGCCTCCAGGTCATCGCCAGATGCCGTGGCCGGTGCCGCAGGAACCGCAGGTATTGCCAGGCCGCTCCAGTCGTCAGGTCGTGCAGGCGGCACATCGGCATAGCGGCCTGCCGTCACCGCAGGTGGCGGCAATACCCGTTGCTTGAAATTGGCGTCGGCGAAATAGCGCAGCTTCTTCGCCTTGATCGGTGCGACGCTGGACACCATCACCACCGCCTCATCGGTCGGGAGCTGCATCACTTCGCCCGGCGTCAGCAGTGGCCGTGCGGTTTCTTGGCGCGACACCATCAGATGCCCCAGCCACGGTGCAAGTCGGTGGCCTGCGTAGTTGCGCTGGGCGCGCAGTTCGGTGGCCGTGCCGAGCGTTTCGGATATGCGTTTGGCCGTGCGTTCGTCGTTG
>JASLDQ010000390.1 GCA_030151505.1 Chromobacteriaceae bacterium | reverse complement strand
TCGCCGCAGGTGCCGCAGGTCTTGGCCTGGGTGCCCGGCTTGGCGCCGCTGCCGTGGCAGCTATCGCAGTCTTCCATGGTCGGGATGCGGATCTGCTTGTCGCAGCCGCGCGCGGCTTCTTCCAGCGTGATCTCGAGGTTGTAGCGCAGGTCCGAGCCGCGGTAGACGTTGCTGCGTCCGCCGCGCTGGCCGCCACCGCCGCCGAAGATGTCGCCGAAGATGTCGGCAAAGGCATCGCCGAAACCGCCAAAGCCCTGGCCGCCGCCCATGCCGGCCTGCGGGTCGACCCCGGCGTGGCCGTACTGGTCGTAGGCGGCGCGCTTTTGCGCGTCCGACAGGATTTCGTAGGCTTCCTTGGCTTCCTTGAACTTCTCTTCCGCTTCCTTGCTGTCCGGATTGCGGTCCGGGTGGTACTTCATCGCCAGCTTGCGGAAGGCTTTTTTGATGTCGTCCTCGGACGCGTCGCGGTTGACGCCGAGGATGTCGTAGAAATCGCGTTTTGACATGCTGTGTTTCCGGTCATCCCTTAAGGCAGAGAGGGCGCCGGCCCTTTCTGCGGTTGTTCTGCGGAATCAAGACAAAGGGGTGGGATACGAAATCCCACCCCTCGCGCCTCACGGCCGGTGAGACTTACTTGCTGTCTTTCTTCACTTCTTCGAACTCGGCATCGACCACGTTGCCGTCATCCGGCTTGCCGGCGTCGGCGGCACCCGGCTGGGCCGCGCCTTCGGCCTGAGCCTGGGCGTACATGATTTCGCCGAGCTTCTGGCTGGCGGTCATCAGCGCTTCGGTCTTGGCTTCGATGTCGGCCTTGTCGTCGCCCTTGATCGCTTCCTCGGCGGCCTTCACCGCTTCCTCGATCTTGGTCTTCTCGTCGGCGCCGATCTTGTCGCCGTAGTCGGCCAGCGACTTCTTGACCGAGTGGATCAGGGTGTCGGCGTGGTTGCGGGCCTGGACCAGCTCGTGCAGCTTCTTGTCTTCCTCGGCGTTGGCCTCGGCGTCGCGCACCATCTGTTCGATTTCGGCTTCGGACAGGCCGGAGCTCGCCTGGATGGTGATCTTGTTTTCCTTGCCGGTGGCCTTGTCCTTGGCCGACACGTGCAGGATGCCGTTGGCGTCGATGTCGAAGGTCACTTCGATCTGCGGCATGCCGCGCGGCGCCGGCGGGATGTCCGACAGGTTGAACTGGCCGAGCGACTTGTTGGCCGAGGCCTTTTCGCGTTCGCCCTGCAGCACGTGGATGGTCACGGCGTTCTGGTTGTCGTCGGCGGTGGAGAACACCTGCGAAGCCTTGGTCGGAATCGTGGTGTTCTTGTTGATCAGCTTGGTCGTCACGCCGCCTAGGGTTTCGATGCCGAGCGACAGCGGGGACACGTCCAGCAGCAGCAGATCCTTGCGTTCGCCCGACAGCACCGAGCCCTGGATGGCGGCGCCGACGGCCACGGCTTCATCCGGGTTCACGTCGCGGCGCGGAGCCTTGCCGAAGAAGCCTTCGACCGCTTCGATCACCTTCGGCATGCGGGTCTGGCCGCCGACCAGGATCACGTCGTCGATGTCGGACATCTTCAGGCCGGCGTCCTTCAGGGCGGTACGGCACGGTTCCAGCGAGTTCTGCACCAGGTCGTCCACCAGGCTTTCGAACTTGGCGCGGGTGATCTTGAGTGCCAGGTGCTTCGGACCGGTGGCGTCCATGGTGATGTACGGCAGATTGATTTCGGTCTGCTGGGTGCTGGACAGCTCGATCTTGGCCTTTTCGGCGGCTTCCTTCAGGCGTTGCAGCGCCATCACGTCGTTCTTCAGGTCGATGCCCTGTTCCTTCTTGAACTCGGCCACGATGTAGTCCATCAGGCGCTGGTCGAAGTCTTCGCCGCCGAGGAAGGTGTCGCCGTTGGTGGCCAGCACTTCGAACTGCTTTTCGCCGTCGACGTCGGCGATCTCGATGATGGAGATGTCGAAGGTGCCGCCGCCCAGGTCATACACGGCGATCTTCTTGTCGCCCTTCTCGTTCTTGTCCATGCCGAACGCGAGCGCCGCGGCGGTCGGTTCGTTGATGATGCGCTTCACTTCCAGACCGGCGATGCGGCCGGCGTCCTTGGTGGCCTGGCGCTGGCTGTCGTTGAAGTAGGCCGGCACGGTGATCACGGCTTCGGTCACTTCTTCGCCGAGGTAGTCTTCGGCGGTCTTCTTCATCTTGCGCAGCACTTCGGCGCTGATCTGCGGCGGGGCCATTTCGGCGTCGCGCACCTTGACCCAAGCATCGCCATTCTTGGCCTTGACGATCTGGAACGGCATCAGGCTGATGTCCTTCTGCACTTCCTTTTCTTCGAAGCGGCGGCCGATCAGGCGCTTGATCGCGTACAGGGTGTTCTTCGGGTTGGTGACGGCCTGGCGCTTGGCCGGGGCGCCGACGAGGATCTCGCCGTCTTCCTGGTAGGCGATGATCGACGGGGTGGTGCGCGCGCCTTCGGCGTTCTCGATCACCTTGGGTTGGCCGTTCTCGATCACGGAAACGCAGGAGTTGGTGGTGCCGAGGTCGATACCGATAATCTTGCCCATAATCTCTTCTTCCTTAACTGTGTCTGTGTGTCTGCCGGGCCGCCCGGGGCGACCGGCTGAAATTTAACCCTGACGGCAAGATAGGGATGGCCGTGCAGGTTTCAAATGGGGACGATGCCGTTTTGCGGTCCGGAACCTCAAGCGGCCTTGGAAACCACCACCATGGCCGGGCGCAAGACGCGGTCGGCCAGCTGGTAGCCCTTCTGCATCACCTGCACCACGGTGTTCGGCTCGGCGCCCGGCGCGTCGATCGCGCTCATCGCCTGATGCTGGTGCGGGTCGAGCTTGTCGCCCACGGCGGGGGCGATTTCGACCAGCTGGCTCTTGTCGAAGGCGCCGACCAGCTGTTTCAGCGTCATGTCGACACCCATCTTCATGGCTTCGAAATTGCCCGACTCGTCCTTGAGCGCCATTTCGAGGCAATCCTTCACCGGCAGCAATTCCTGCGCAAACTTGGCGATGGCGAACTTGTGCGCGGCGGCCACGTCGTCGGCGGCGCGGCGGCGGATGTTCTCGGCTTCGGCGCCGGCGCGCAGGAACTGGTCCTTCATCTCGGCGATCTGGGCCTCGAGTTCGGCGACCTTGCCTTCGAGCGACGCTTCGGCGGTTTCGACGGCACAGAGCGCTTCGTCGAGGGCGGTATCGGGATTGGGCGGGGTGTTCTCGGTGTTTTGCATCGGTAGTACCTCATCGAATGATGGCGCTGTAAGTAGGGGCATTATGACGGCTTTCAAGTCCCGTCCCAGCCCGGCGCGGCGAGCGGCGGTTACTGGCCGAATTCAGGAAGCATTGCAGAATGGATTGTCTTGTTGTCAGACAGGTGAATTCGTTTTGGGTCTGTATTTGAGTTTTTTGTGTGCGGACATTTGGCTTATCGCATCAAGATTTTAGGCGTTGGTTTTCGTTTCCGAAAACGTCAAAAAAATCTTTGCTGCAGCGCACATCAGGCAATTTTTTTATGCTTAAATCCTTCGCACACCCAGCACGGTCGAGTGTGCAGAAGGCGGCCAAACCGCCCGTTGCCGACCGCCAGGATCAAGGTCAAAACCCTTGGTCGCGCAGCCAGATCGCAGTGCTCGCACTATATGGGATCGCGTCTACAACGCGATCGGGAAGCAGGAGCAGCACGCTCCGTCAGCTCAATAAAATAGAGGATTACTGTCATGACGACCCGTGAACAACGCATTGCCGCCATCCAGAAGGAATGGGACGAGAACCCCCGCTGGAAGGGCATCAAGCGTGGCTACACCGCTGCCGACGTCGAGCGCCTGCGTGGCTCCGTCCAGGTGGAGCACACCCTGGCCCGCAACGGCGCCGAGAAGCTGTGGAATCTGGTCAACAATGAGCCGTACATCAACTGTCTGGGTGCACTGACCGGCGGTCAGGCCATGCAGCAGGTCAAGGCCGGCATCAAGGCCATCTACCTGTCGGGCTGGCAGGTTGCCGCCGACAACAACGAATACTCCGCCATGTACCCGGACCAGTCGCTGTATCCGGTGGACTCGGTGCCCAAGGTGGTCGAGCGCATCAACAACGCCTTCACCCGTGCCGACGAAATCCAGCACTCCAAGGGCCTGCAAAAGGGCGACGCCGGTTTCATTGACTACTACGCGCCGATCGTGGCCGATGCCGAAGCCGGTTTCGGCGGCGTGCTGAACGCCTACGAGCTGATGAAGTCGATGATCCGCGCCGGTGCCGGCGGCGTGCACTTCGAAGACCAGCTCGCCTCGGTGAAGAAGTGCGGCCACATGGGCGGCAAGGTGCTGGTGCCGACCCAGGAAGCCGTGCAGAAACTGATCGCCGCCCGCATGGCTGCCGACGTCTACGGCGTGCCGACCCTGGTGATCGCCCGTACCGATGCCGAAGCCGCCGATCTGCTGACCAGCGACTACGACGAGAACGA
>JASLDQ010000243.1 GCA_030151505.1 Chromobacteriaceae bacterium | reverse complement strand
GCGGACCTTGACGGTGTGGCAACTGGGGGCGAAAGCATCCGGGCCGGTCCGGGCAACGGCGTTGGCGGCGGCGGTGCGCCGGCTGAACCGAGACAATTTCTGCGGCGTGGCTGCGTGGCGCCTGCCCGACGAGGCGGAGCTGGCCGGGCTGTGGCAGACGGTGGCGCGGAACGGCGCGGCGACCGGGATTGGGCCGGAGCGGGCGCGTGCGTACTGGGTGCATGCCGGCTACGGCCCGCCGCGGGTCTGGCCGCCGGCGTCGGGCCGCAGCCGGCCGGCCCGGCCGGGCGAGGCGGCGGGATCCCTGCTGATTTCGACCACGCCCCGGCCGCAGCCGGTCCGGCCGGCACCGGTGCCTGAGGCGCGTCCGACCGCCGCCGAGCTGGCCGGGTGGCGCGCGGCGTATGCGCGCTATCGTCCGGGCCAGGCCGAGCAGCCGGACTGGCCCGTGCCGGAGGTGGACGAGTCGGTCCGCCGGGCCGGCTTCGCCGATCTGGGCCTGCTGCCAGCGGTGCCCTTCCCGGCGGACAACCCGTATTCGCCGGCCAAGGTGGCGCTGGGGCAGAAGCTGTTCTTCGACGTGCGGCTGTCGCGCAACAACCAGCTGTCGTGCGCCAGCTGCCACGATCCGGCGACCGGCTGGACCGACCGGCGCGACGTGTCGCTCGGCCATATCGGCCAGCGCGGCGAGCGCAATTCGATGACCATCCTCAACACCGCCTACGTGACGGAGCTGTTCTGGGACGGCCGGGCCCGGTCGCTGGAGGAGCAGGCGCGCGGGCCGATTCCCAACCCGCTGGAGATGCACCAGTCGACCGGCATGGCGGTGGAGAAAATCGCCGCCGCGCCGGAATACGGCCCGCTGTTCGCCGGAGCGTTCGGCGACGCGAAGGTCGACATCGACCGCATTGCCCGCGCGCTGGCGACCTTCGAGCGCACGCTGACCAGCCGCGACAGCGCCTTCGACCGCTTCCTCAAGGGCGAGCGCACGGCCCTGTCGGACGAGGCGCTGTGGGGGCTGCAGCTGTTCCGGACCAAGGCGCGCTGCATCAACTGCCACAACGGCGCGCTGTTTTCCGACAACCGCTTCCACAACAACGGCCTGCATTATTTCGGGCGGGAGCTGGAGGACCTGGGGCGCTATGCGGTGACGGGGGACGTGGCCGACATCGGCAAGTTCCGCACGCCGACCCTGCGCGACATCCTGTACAGCGGCAACTACATGCACAACGGCCTGTTTCCGCTGACGCCGAACACGGGCGTGCTCGCGATGTACGACGCCGGGATGGTGCAGGCGCCGCCTCTTGGCGCCCACAAGTACGATGCGCGCTATCCGCGCACCGCGCCGGAAATCCGTCCGCTGGGGCTGTCGACGCTGGAGAAGAAGGCGCTGTTCACCTTCCTTGAGGCGATTTCGGCCGAGCCGCGGCGGGAGCCGGCGACGCCGCGCGAGATGGGGTTGTAGCGTAGCGGCGGAGTCATTCCTGCCCCTGCACCCCATGCAAGTGCGGCCGGCGGCCTGTGGTGTTTTGCCTCTCGGTTGCGCCGGGCCTTACGCGGCGGTGCGCCTGAACGAGTGCAGCCCGGCAAGTTGATCCTGCCGGGCTGTTGTGTTTGTGGCGTGCTGGGTCAACCGTTGGTTTTGCGCTTCCAGGCGGTGTTGAGGCGCAGGGTGGCTTCGTCCAGATCGGACTGGGCCTGGCGCTCGGCGGTCTGGGCGTTGACGAGGTCGGCGCGGGCGCGTTCGAGCGCGGCCTGCGCGTCGAGCAGCCGTTGCTCGGCCGTTTTCTGCTGTTCGGCGTACAGCTTGGTGCGGGTCTGCGCCACGTTGAGCGTGTCGCGGGCGCGCTGGAAGTTGTGCTGCGCGGACAGCAGCTGTTCGTCGTCGGTCTGGGCCAGCGCCGGGGCGGCAAGGCTGGCGGCGAGCAGGAGTGCGGAGAGTCGGATCATGGGCGAATGGGAAAGTTGGCCGGGATGGGGCAAGGGTAACGTCGCCCGGGGGGGCGGGGCAATCCATACGGCATGGGTCGGTGCGAGGCGGGGACAAAGCGGGGACAAAACAAAGCCCGGCGGAGGGGCCGGGCTGGTGTGGTGTCTGCCCGGTAAGCGGGCGGCGGCCTGTTTCGGCCGCTGGTGGCGGGGCGTGGAGCCCATGGGCGGAATTGAACCGCCGACCTCTCCCTTACCAAGGGAGTGCTCTACCCCTGAGCTACATGGGCGCATGACGCTGCGGCCGGAAAAACAAAAAGCCTTGCCGGGAAGCGAGGCTTTTTGCCTGAATGCTGGTGGGTTGTGAAAGGCTCGAACTTTCGACCTACGGATTAAGAGTCCGCTGCTCTACCAACTGAGCTAACAACCCCAACAGAGGGGCGCAATATAACGAGCCTCCGGACACCTCGTCAAGTGTTTTTTGTCGACACGCTAGCGCAGCAGCGCCTGCACCCGGTCGAAAAACGGCGACGGCGGCAGGTAGCCAATGACCCGGTCGCGCTCCATGCCCTTGATGTCAAAGAAAATCGTGCCCGGCGGTCCGTACAGGCCGAAGTTTTTCAGCAGTTGCTGGTGGGCCGGCGAATTGGCGGTCACGTCGGCCTGCGCCAGCGCGAACTTTCCGAGCGCGGTGGCCACGCGCGGATCGCTGAACGTGTCCCGTTCCATCTCCTTGCAGCTGACGCACCAGTCGGCATAGAAATCGAGCATGACCGGACGGCCGCGGTTGGCAGCCAGAAA
>JASLDQ010000182.1 GCA_030151505.1 Chromobacteriaceae bacterium | reverse complement strand
AGCGGCCGCGCCATCACATCCTCGCACCGGATACGCGCGTCTGCGGTTGGCCGGGCCGCCGCACTCCTCTCCACCTGCCGCATCACGCCTGCCCCGGCTCGGCAAAATCCGGCTCGACGATCATCAGGATGCGGGCCAGCTCGGCCGCCGAGCTGACGCCGGTCTTTTCCATCACGTTGTGGCGGTGGACATGGACGGTTTTCTCGCTGATGGCGAGTTCGCGCGCCACCAGCTTGTTGGGCAGGCCGCGCGCGACCAACCGGGCGACTTCCCGTTCGCGCTGCGACAACTGGGCCAGCTTGTCTTCCTCTTGCTGCCGGCGCCGGATCACCAGCAGACGCTGGCGGCTTTCCCGCACGGCCAGTGCGATCACATCCAGCAGGCGCTGGTCGCCAAACGGCTTTTCGATGAAGTCGAACGCGCCTTCCTTCATCGCATCGACCGCCATGCCCACTTCGGCATGGCCGGTAATGAACACGACCGGCAGCGTGTCGCCGTGGCGGTTCAGCTCCCGCTGCAGCTCCAGTCCGCTCATGGTCGGCATGCGCACGTCCAGCACCAGACAGGACGGCACGCCCGGCTGATAGCCGGCCAGGAAGGCTTCGGCGGATTCGTAGGCGACGACTTGCCAGCCGACCGAATCGAGCAGGTAGACTAGCGAGCGACGCATGGCGGCATCGTCGTCGACCAGGTGGATGAGCGCAGTGTCTGTCGAAATATCGTTCATGGAAAAAGTGGCAAGGTAAAAGAAACGACCAGCCCCGCTCCATCGGGACGCGGTTGCCAGCGCAGATGGCCGCCGTGGGCTTCGATGATGGATTGCGAGATGGACAGGCCGATGCCCAGTCCGTCCGTTTTGCTGGTGAAGAACGGTTCGCCCATGCGGGCGAGCGTGTCTTCGGGCAGCGCCGGACCGTGATCGGCCACGGTAATCCGCAGCGTGGCGGCATCGCGCGGTTGCACGCCGACTTCGACTTCGCGGACGGCGGGCGACACGGCGGCATTGGCGTCGCAGGCATTTTTCAGCAGGTTGAACAGTACTTGCTGGATCTGCAGGCTGTCGACGTTGACCAGCATATCGACCGGCAGCTGATTGTCGACCCGGATGTTAGCGGCGGCCGGCCAGGCGACGCCGAACAGGCGGATGGCGTCGGCCAGCAAGGCGGCGACCTCGACCGGTTGCCGCTCGGACACGCGCTTGCGGGCAAAGGCGCGGACACGCTGGACGATGGCCGCGGCGCGGTCGGCCTGCGCCGAGATTTCGTGGCCGGCCTCGACCAGCGCCCCGGTTTCCAACCGGCCGTTTTCCACCCGCCGCACCATTCCGCGCGCATAGTTACCGATGGCCGCCAGCGGCTGGTTGATTTCGTGCGCCAACTGACTGGAAATCTCGCCCAGCAACCCCAGGCGGGACAGGTGGTCGAGCTGTTCGCGCTGGCGGCGGCTCTCGGCCTCGGCCTGCTCGCGGGCGGACATGGCCTGCCGCAACTGGCGGGTCCGCTGTTCCACCAGCAGTTCGGCCCGGATGGTGTGCAACACCCACAGGGCCAGCAGGACCAGCCCGGCCAGCAGCCATTCCCAGTGGCGCCGGACGACGTCCTGCCAGCTCCACTCGGCCAGATAGGCGTAGGGGCCGAGGTGCAGTTCGCGGAACAGCGCCCGCACTTCGGCGTAATCGGTCGGAACGGTAAAACCCGCGTCGCCGGGACCGTGCGGCATGGTCAGCAGGATCACGGCGACCCGCTTGGCCAGTTCGTGCGGTGTGCCGGCCAGCGTCGCGAACGGCCAGTCGGGATAGAGCCGCGAGGAAACCTGGCAGCGATAGCCGGCGGGGGGCGGCACGGGCGGCGGCAGGACTCGGTATGCCCCTGCCCGGATTCGCCCCTGCGCCAGCAGGGTTTCCATCTGGCAGCTGCCGACGATGATGGCGTCGGCCTCGCCGGCATCCAGCACCTCGAACAGTTTCTGCACCGGAAAACCGGTGAAGCGCAGCGCGGCAAAATCGCTTTTCGGGTCCAGCCCCTGCGCCAGCAGCTCGCGAACGGCGATCTGGTAACCGCCGAAGGCATCCGGGGCCGTCGCGCCAACGCGCCGGTAGCGCAGGTCGGCCAGCTTGCGGACGGGCGAGCCGGCCGGCACGATCAGCGCCGAGCCGATCACCTTGTCGGCCACCGGCGACACGCCCGATTCCAGCGTGGCGATGCGACTGGCGCCGTGCCGGGTTTCGAGCGTGATGTAGTGACCGGGATTGGTCAGGATGAACTGCAGGCGATGCTGGTCGACCGCGGCGGTCAGCTCGTCAGGCGTCAGGTAGGAAAACCGCAGGCGGGCATCGGGCAAGGCCTTGCCCAGCCAGCGCTCCAGCTCGCTCCAGCTGGTCTGGGCAGTCTCGCGGCCAATGGGGGCCAGGATGCCGATATGGATGTCGTCGGCCGCCATCGCCGCCAGCGGCCAGCCTGTCAGGCAGCCGGCCAGCATCGTCACGAGCAGACCGAGCCAGCGAGCGAAGGTCACGGTCTCTCGAGCAGGAAGTAGAACTCCTTGCGGTCGCCCGGGCGATGGCCTTCCCACCGGACCACGTCGGGATTGCGCCATGCCGGCTGGTTGCCGACCACCAAGCGCAAGGCGCAGTCCTGGCTGCCGGCCGCAGAGGCAGGCAGCACCGGCACGCCACCGTGGTAGCGCATCAGCGCCAGCAGACCGAGGTTGACCTCGCCGGCCACGCACTGGCCAGCCGGCACGGCGCGTGCCAGCGAGCGGGCGACGCTGTCGTAGCTCTTTTGCCCGTCCAGCCACGGCAACCACAGGGTGGCGGCCAGCGACCAGATCAGGGTCACGCCCGCTGCCCAGTTGGTCGCGGCCTTGCGCCCTTCCAGATTGCTGCGCGTGACCGCCCACAGCCATACCAGCGTGGCCAGCACGGCCAGCACCAGCAGCGGCAGGTCGATGTCCGGCTGGTAGGCCGGGTTGAAGAAATTGGCGCGCTGGTGCAGCTTGGCCGGCCAGCCGTAGTTCATCGCCACCCAGCCCAGCCAGATGAAGGCACCGATCAGGCCGAAGGTCATCAGGCCGAACCAGTTGAAGAAGGCCGCCGCCCCGCGTCGCAGCGAATCCAGCTCGGCCCCGGCCAGCACGGCCAGCGGCAGCAGCCACGGCAAGGCGATGCCCTGCTTGGGTTCGGGCGCCAGCGTCATCAGCAACACCAGCACGGACAGGAACAGCAGCGGCAACTGGATTGCCGGGTCGGAGGGGTGGTGGCGGCGGCGCCACAGCGTCCAGCCGGCCAGCGGCCACAACGGAAAGGCGAACCACGGGAAGATTTGCAGGTAGTAGCCGAAGTCGTGCAGCAGCTCGAACCGGCCAAAGCCGCGGAAGGCCCCCAGCGCGGTGAAGTTCCACCAATAGTTGAACAGGGCATGGTTGTGCTGTGCCAGCGCCATCGGCCAGATCAGCGCCAGCGGCAGGCCGACGGCCAGCGCCACCAGCAGGGCCTTGGCGTGCTCGCGTCCACGCCAGGGGCGGAACGCCGGCAGCAGGATGGCGACGGTCCACACCAGTCCCAGTTCCATCAGGCTGGCCGACAGCACGATCACCCCGCTGGCCAGCCCGAACAGGAGTCCGGCCCGCCAGCCCCGGTGCCGCGACAGCGACAGCGACCACAAAGCCAGCGCGAAGCCGGCAAAGGTGGCGATATCGGGCGAGGCAGCATGACCGAAAGTCATCAGGCCCAATGCGCCGAGCAGCAGCATGGCCACGCTGCGCCCCTGGCGCCGGCCGATCAGGTCGCGGCCGGCCAGCCCGGCGAACCACAGCGCGAACGTCATGAAAAACGGCGTCGCCACCCGCATCCCGTCATGCAGCGGCACCAGCGGCGAGAGCAGCCAGGCGAATCCGGCCGCCACCCAGTAGTAGAGCGGCGACGAATCCAGATAGGACACGCCGGCGATCGACGGCACCAGCCAGCGGCCGTCGTGCAGCATCGACTGCACCACGCCCATGACATAAGGCTCGTCCGCCTTCCATGGCGCATGGCCGAAGATGCCCGGCCACAGCCAGACAAAGCACAGCAGCATCAGCAGCCAGGGTTTTTCGGTCGGTGCGGCGGTCGCGCCGGCGTTGGGAGGGGTATAGGTCAACATGGACGACGGTCGGGAATCACGGGAATAGGACGTAAAAAAAGGCAGCCTGCGCTGCCTTTTTCGCCGGTCTGCACAATATTAACGTGCAAACTTGCCGAACTTCTGTTTGAACTTGTCGATACGGCCAGCGGTGTCCATCACCTTTTGCTTGCCGGTGTAGAACGGGTGGCATTCCGAGCACACTTCGATGTTGAAGGCGTCCTTGGACATGGTCGAGGCGGTCTTGAAGGTGTTGCCGCAGGAGCAGGTCACTTCAAGTTCTTTGTAATCCGGGTGGATACCGTTTTTCATGATGCTTCCTTGGTTGTGGGCACAGGGGTTTTGCCTGCACCGCTTTGAAAAGTTCAGCATTATCCGGCTTTCGGCCGGATATGACAAGTCAGGCGCGACGCCAGGTCGTGCCCTGCGGTCCGTCTTCCAGCACCACGCCGCGGGCGGCCAGCTCGTCGCGGATTCGGTCGGACTCGGCCCAGTTTTTCGCGGCGCGGGCTTCGCGGCGAGCGATGATCAGCGCGTCGATTTCGGCGGCCGACAGTTCGCCTTCCACCGCCCCGCCCTGCAGGAAGCCGACCGGGTCGCGCTGCAAGAGGCCCAGCACGCCGCCGAGTGCCTTGAGCAGGCCGGCCTGCGCGGCCGAGCCGCTCTTGTTGGCCTCGTTGGCCAGCTCGAACAGCACCGCCATCGCTTCCACCGTGTTGAAGTCGTCGTCCATGGCCGCTTTGAAGCGCGCGGCCCACGGATCGGCCCAGTCGATGGCGAGCTCGGCCGGCGTGGTGGTCTTGAGCGCGGTGTAAAGACGGGTCAGCGCGCCGCGGGCATCGTCCAGATGCGCGTCGGAGTAGTTGAGCGGGCTGCGGTAGTGCGCGCGCAGGATGAAGAAGCGCACTACTTCGGCGTCGTACTTTTGCAGCACTTCGCGGATGGTGAAGAAGTTGCCCAGGCTCTTGGACATCTTCTCGTTGTCGACGCGGATGAAGCCGTTGTGCATCCAGTAGTTGACGAAGGCGTGGTCGTGCGCGCCTTCGGACTGGGCGATCTCGTTCTCGTGGTGCGGGAACTGCAGGTCGGCGCCGCCGCCGTGGATGTCGAAATGGTCGCCGAAGTAGTGCTCGTTCATCGCCGAGCACTCGATGTGCCAGCCCGGACGGCCCTGCCCCCACGGGCTCGGCCACGCCGGCTCGCCCGGCTTGGCGGCCTTCCACAGCACGAAGTCCATCGGGTCGCGCTTGTTCGGGTCCACGTCCACCCGCTCGCCGGCGCGCAGATCTTCCAGCGACTTGCCCGACAGCTTGCCGTAGCCGTCGAACTCGCGCACCGCGTAGTACACGTCGCCGTTCGGTGCCGGGTAGGCCTTGTTCCTGGCGATCAGGGTTTCGATCATCGCGATCATGTCCGGCACGAACTGGGTCGCGCGCGGCTCGAAATCGGGCTTTTGTACGCCCAGCGCCAGCGCGTCCTCGTCCATCGCGTCGATGAAGCGCTGGGTCAGCACGTTGATCGGCTCGTTGTTCTCGGCCGCGCGCCTGATGATCTTGTCGTCGATGTCGGTGATGTTGCGGATATAGGTCAGCTCGAAGCCGGACGCGCGAATCCAGCGCGCCACCATGTCGAACACCACCATCACCCGCGCGTGGCCGAGGTGGCAATAGTCGTACACGGTCATCCCGCAGACGTACATATTGACCTTGCCCGGCTTGATCGGCTTGAACGTTTCCTTGGCGCGGCCAAGGGTGTTGTAGATGGTGAGCATGAAAATCCTCGGGCGGAGTTCGACAAAAAGGCAATTGTAGCAAAGCCGTCAAGCCCCCGGCCTCTGTCATGCCGCACGCAAAAGCGGGCTCCCCGCAGGGAGCCCGTTTCAGGCAGGCCGAAGGCCCGGTCGTTCAGCGTTCGATCTGGCTCACGTCGCGCACCGCGCCGGTGGCGGCGCTGGTGGTCATCGCGGCATAGGCACGCAGGGCCGGGCTAACCACGCGGTCGCGCTTGAGCGGCTTCCACGCGGCCGAGCCTTTTGCTTCCATCGCGGCGCGGCGGGCGGCCAGCACTTCGTCGGACACCACCAGATTGATGGTGCGGTTGGGGATGTCGATGGCGATGGTGTCGCCCTCTTCCACCAGACCGATCGCGCCGCCTTCGGCCGCTTCGGGGCTGACATGGCCGATCGACAGGCCGGAAGTGCCGCCGGAGAAGCGACCATCCGTCAGCAGCGCGCAATCCTTGCCCAGCCCCTTCGATTTCAGGTAGCTGGTCGGGTACAGCATTTCCTGCATGCCGGGGCCACCCTTCGGACCTTCGTAGCGGATCAGCACCACGTCGCCGGCAACGATCTGGTCAGCCAGAATGGCCTCGACCGATGCGTCCTGCGATTCGAAGATGCGGGCACGACCACTAAACTTGAGGATGGAGTCGTCCACCCCGGCGGTCTTCACGATGCAGCCGTCCAGCGCGATGTTGCCGTACAGCACGGCCAGGCCGCCGTCCTGCGAGTAGGCGTGGGCGCCGTCGCGGATGCAGCCGTCGGCGCGGTCAGCGTCCAGTTCCGGATAGCGCATGTTCTGCGAGAAGGCGATGGTGGTCCGCACCCCGCCCGGGGCCGCGCGGTAGAAATCGCGGGCACGGTCGTCGCAGGTGGCGCGTTTGATGTCCCAGCGGTCCAGCCCTTCGCCCAGCGTGGAGGCATGCACGGTCGGCACGTCGCGGTTGAGTTTGCCCAGACGGTCGAGCTCGCCGAGGATGCCGATCACGCCGCCGGCGCGATGGACGTCTTCCATGTGGTACTTCTGTGTGGCCGGCGCGACCTTGGACAGGCACGGCACGCGGCGCGAG
>JASLDQ010000094.1 GCA_030151505.1 Chromobacteriaceae bacterium | reverse complement strand
GCAGCCAGTGCGCGCCGAGTTGTCCGGCCAGCAGGCCGAAGATTGCCAGCCCGCTTGCCAGCACGACGGCAAGGGCCGGGGTAAAGCACGGTTTCAGTTTCATCTTCATCAGGGTTTGGCCAGGGTCTTGAGGGCGGCGCGGATGCCGCCGGCGACGTCGCTGTCGTCCGGCACGTTCTTGAGCGCGGCGTTGGCTTCGCGGTCGTTGTAACCCAGCGCCAGCAATGCGTTGACGATGTCGTCGCGCGGCGAGGGCGCGGCGGCATCCGCCGGCTTGCCCGCCACCAGCGGCAGGGTCGCGGCGCTGCCGGCCAGCTTGCCGCGCAGCTCGAGGATCAGCCGCTCGGCGGTTTTCTTGCCGATGCCGGGCACCTTGGACAGGCGGGCGATGTTTTCCTGTTCGATCGCCAGCGCCAGTTCGTCGGCCGACAGCGCCGACAGGATGGCCAGCGCGATCTTGGCGCCGATGCCGCTGACCTTGATCAGGCTGCGGAAGGTTTCGCGCTCGGTGCGGCTGGCGAAGCCGAACAAGAGCTGCGCATCCTCGCGCACGACGAAATGGGTCCACAGCGTGACCGCTTCGCCGGGGTGGGGCAGCTGGTAGAAGGTGGGCATGGGCACGTCGACTTCATAGCCGATGCCGTGCACGTCCACCACGATTTGCGGCGGGTGTTTTTCGATGAGCGTTCCGCTCAGTCTTCCGATCATGGGTTTCCGACCAAACGATGCGCCGCCAGGGCCAGCGCCAGCAAGAGGGCGTGGAGGTGGGCGGCGGCGAGGGTGTAACGGATGGCCGGGCGCAGTTGCGCCGGCCGGTCGGCGAAGCGTACCAGATCGCGGGCGGCGGCGAGCGACAGCGGCAAGGGCAGGAGTGCCGCCAGCGTCCACGGCGGCAGCGCGTCCAGCATGACCGCCAGCGGCGGCAGGCCGTAGCCGGCCAGTAGGAATAGCGGATAAGCCTGCGCGGCCCGGCGCGGCGACAGCCGTGCGACCCAGTGGTGCTTGCCGGCGGCCAGGTCGGCCGCGCGGTCGGGGAACTGGTTGGCGTAGAGGATGGCCGCCACCAGCGCGCCGTAGGCCGCGCCGGCCCAGCCGGCATGGCGGAGGTCGCCGCCGCCGACTGCGGCCATGCCTACCGGCACCAGCGCGAAGGCCAGCGCCAGCGCGGCCTCGCCCAGTCCGCGGCTGTTGAGTGCCAGCGGCGGCATCGAATACGCCCACGCAATGAACACGCCGGTCAGGCCGATGGCGGCCAGCGGCCAGCCGCCGCGTGCGAGCAGGGCCAGTCCCGCCAGCAGGGTGAAGCCGAACAGCCCCAGCGCCAGCCGCCGCATCGCGGCGCGGTCGAGCACGCCGTTCTGGATGAAGCGGCTACCGCCGGTGAAAGGGAACAGCCGCGCGGTATTGGCGGCGTCGGTGCCGCTCTGGTCGTCGGCTACGTCGTTGATCACGTTGGCGCCGGCGTGCGCGGCCAGCGCGGCGATCAGCCCGAGCAGCAGCCACGGCGCATTGTGTCCGTCCACCGGACCGCAGGCCACGCCCAGCAGGCAGCCGGCCAGCGTGATGGTGAGGAAGGCCGGGCGGGTGGCCAGCGCCAAGCGGCGCCAGCCGGCGGGCAGGGCGTGGGGCAAGGGTTCGGCGGGAAGGGCGGTTGTCATCGCGCAAGGATACGTTGGCGGGGGCGGGGAGGGAATGCCGCGGGGTGCCGGCGCTTTGGCGTGTGCGGGGCGTCGGCACGCGGCCGGCCGCCGGCGAGGGGCGTCACGCCAGCCGCCCGCCCTTGATCCGCAAGCCGGCCTGGGCGAAGCCGGCGATGGCGCTGTGGCTGTGGTTGGCATGGCACAGCGCGATCGCCAGTCCGTCGGCCGCGTCGGCCTGCGGCGTGCCGCTGAGCTTCAGCATCCGCACCACCATCGCCTGCACCTGTTCCTTGGCGGCCTTGCCGTGGCCGACCACCGACTGCTTGACCTGCAGCGCGGTGTATTCGGCGATGGGCAGGCCGGCCAGCACCAGCGCCGCCATCGCGGCGCCCCGCGCCTGCCCCAGCATCAGGGTGGCGGCCGGATTGACGTTGACGAAGACTTTTTCCACCGAGGATTCGGTCGGCTGGTAGGTGGCGACCACTTCGCCGATGCCGTCCAGAATGGTCTTGATCCGCACCGCCAGGGTCGAGCCTTCCGGGCTGCGGATGCAGCCGGATGCGATGTAGCGGCGCTCCTGGCCCGCCACGTCGATCACGCCGAAGCCGGTGATGCGCGAGCCCGGGTCGATGCCGAGAATGCGGCGCGGCGCGGACGGGGCGCTGGCGTTCACGACCAGTCCGCGGCGATGCGGCGGGCGTCGTCCAGCCGCTCGACGGTGCCGACGTCCAGCCACAGGCCACGGTGATGCTCGCCGCTGACCCGGCCGGCGGCCATGGCCGCTTTCAGCAGCGGCGCGAGCCTGGCCGGCTGGTCCGGGTCCACTCCGGCGAACAGGGCTGGATGGTAGACGCCGATGCCGCTGAAGGTGAGCGCGCGCGCGTCGACTACCCGGCCGTTTTCCAGCGCGAAGTCGCCGGCCGGATTGTGCGGCGGGTTGTCGACCAGCACCAAGTGGGCCAGCCGCGTCACGCCGTCCAGTTGCGCGGCGATGTCGCCCAGCAGCGGGGCGAAGTCGATGTCGGTCAGCACGTCGCCGTTGACCACCACAAAGGGTGCATCGCCCAGCAGCGGCAGCGCGTGGGCGATGCCGCCGGCGGTTTCGAGCGGCGGCGCTTCGGGCGAGTAGGCCAGCCGTACGCCGTAGTCCGCGCCGTCGCCCAGCGCGGTTTCGATCTGGCGGCCGAGCCAGGCGTGGTTGATCACCACCTCGCGTGCGCCGGCGGCGGCGAGGTGCTTGAGGTGCCAGCCGATCAGCGGGTGGCGGCCCACCGGCAGCAGCGGCTTGGGGGTGGCGTCGGTCAGCGGGCGCATCCGCTCGCCGCGGCCGGCGGCGAGGATCATCGCGCGGGTGGTCGTCATCAGAAGGTGTAGCCGGCCTGGGTTTCGACCCCGGCCAGATCGCGGATCAGCAGGCCGAGCGGGCGCAGCTCGAGATAGCGGTCGCAGGCCTTGAGCAGGTAGTGGATGACCAGCGGGATGTCGTCCAGATAGGCGGTCTTGCCGTCGCGGTGGCACAGGCGGGCGAAGATGCCGGCCACTTTCAGGTGGCGCTGCACGCCCATCCATTCGTAGTCGCGGTAGAAGTCGTCGATCATCGGCGGCACCGGCAGCTTGGCGGCGCGGGCCTTTTCCCAGTAGCGGATCACCATGTCGAGGCAGAATTCCTCGTCGAACTGCACGTAGGCGTCCTTGAACAGCGACACCAGATCGTAGGTGATCGCGCCGTAGACCGCGTCCTGGAAGTCGATCACGCCGGGATTACGCTCGGCGGTCTGCATCAGGTTGCGGCAGTGGTAGTCGCGGTGCACGAAGACCCTGGGCTGGGCCAGGTTGTTGGCGAGGATGAGCTTGAGCGCATCGTTCCACACCTGCCACTGCGCGGCGGTGAACGGGCGGTTCAGGTGCTTGGCGGCGTACCATTCCGGGAACAGCGCCATTTCGCGCGTGAGCAGGGCCTCGTCGTAGTCGGGCAGCACGCTGGGCCGGCTGGCGGACTGGATGCCGATCAGGGCATCGATCGCGTCCAGATACAGCGGGCGGACGTTGTCCTCGTTCATGCTGACGTGATAAGTGGCGTTGCCGAGGTCCTCCAGCAGCAGGAAACCCCGTTCCAGGTCCTGCGCGACGATCGTCGGCACATGGACGCCGGCGAACAGGCCGGCGACCTTGACGAAGGGGCGGCAGTCCTCGTGCTCGGGCGGCGCGTCCATCGCGATCAGTGTCTTGTCATCAAACGTGACGCGGAAGTAGCGGCGAAAGCTCGCGTCGGCGGAGGCCGGGGCCAGCGTGAAGGCGGCATCCGGGCGGGTCGTGGCGATCCAGTCGCGCAGTTGTTCGAGTCGTGGCATGGCGTCGGTGTAAAATTGCGGCAATTGTCAAAGTGTGCGATTTTAGCGCACCGTTTTCCACCCCACACCGGCATTTGCCCGCCGGTCAATTTCGACCTCTGACGCCGATGCGCTTATTCCGCGTGACCCCTATCGCTGCGGCGCTCGTTTCCGCTTTTGCCTTCGCGGCGCCCGCCGAGCCGGCGGAACCGCCGACCACCCTGACCGCCGACCAGATCGACGGAGCGCTCAACGACCGCGTCCATGCCCAGGGCAACGCG
The DNA here is from genome assembly GCA_030151505.1 of Chromobacteriaceae bacterium. GTDB lineage: Bacteria > Pseudomonadota > Gammaproteobacteria > Burkholderiales > Aquaspirillaceae > JASLDQ01. The sequence continues at coordinate 2,906 of JASLDQ010000094.1, read as the reverse complement.
GTGGCAACCCGCGGGGACCAGACCATCGAAGCCGACTGGCTCGATTACTACCAGCAAAAGAGCCGTTTCCTGGCCGGCGACAAGGTCAGGCTCAGTCGCGGCGGGGACACCGTCACCGGGCGCGACCTCGACTACGCGATGGACGAGAATCGCGGCGTGCTGCGCGACGCCAGCCTGACCCGCCGGGAAAGCCGCCTGCGCGCCGACGGCGAGCAGCTGGAAATGACCGGCGAGAACACCTACCGCATCGACCGTTCGCGCTTCACCACCTGCGCGCCCGGCAACGATGACTGGTACATCCGCGCCCGCGAAATGGACCTCGACTACAACGAGCAGGTCGGCGTGGCGCACGGCAGCGTGTTCGAGTTCAAGGGCGTGCCGCTGATGTATTCGCCGTGGATGGATTTTCCGCTCGACAGTAGCCGCAAGACCGGTCTTCTGACCCCGACCTTCGGCTTCGACAGCAAGAACGGCTTCGACTATGCCCAGCCGGTCTACATCAACCTTGCCCCCAACTACGACGCGACCATCACCCCGCGCGCGATGGGCAACCGCGGCCTGCAGCTGGGCGGCGAGTTCCGCTATCTGCAGCCCGGCTACAGCGGCAAGGTCTACGCCGAAGTGCTGGACGACCACAGGTACGGCGATACCCGCAGCGCGGTCACCCTGAAGCATCTGCAGAATTTCGGCGGCGGCCTGACCGGCTTCGTCGACTACCGCGAAGTCTCGGACAATGCCTACTACCGCGATCTGGGCAGCGACCGCCAGACTCTGGCCGACAACGTCAACCTGTTGCAGCAGGCCTCGCTGAGCTGGAATGCCGGCTGGGGTAGCTGGACCCTCAACGCGCAGCAGTACCAGACCCTGCAGGACCCGCTGGCGCCGATCACCAAACCCTATGCCCGCCTGCCGCAGATCCTGTTCAGTACCGGCAAGGAACTGCCGCTGGGCTTGCAGACCGGGCTGGGGGCCGAATTCGTTTCCTTCAGCCATCCCACCCTGCAGCGGGGCGAGCGTCTGGTCGTCAATCCGACCGTGTCCCTGCCGCTGACCGCCAGCTGGGGCTACATCACGCCCAAGATCGGCCTGCACCACACCGACTACTCGCTGCAGGGTCGCGGCAATCCCGACCAGCTCGACGGCCATGTCAGCCGCACGCTGCAAACCTTCAGCGTCGACAGCGGTCTGTTCTTCGACCGGCCGACCACGCTGTTCGGGGCCGACATGGTGCAGACGCTGGAGCCGCGCCTGTTCTACGTCAACATCCCCTACCGCGACCAGTCGAAACTGCCGGTGTTCGACACCACCGAGAACAGCTTCGACTTCGCGCAGATCTTCACCGAGAACCGCTTCTCCGGGAGCGACCGCATCAACGACGCCAACCAGCTGACCGCCGCGCTGACCAGTCGCTACATCGATGCCGAGGGCGGTTTCGAGCGCCTGCGCGTGTCGGTCGGCCAGCGCTTCTCCTTCCGCGACCAGCTGGTCACCCTGCCGGGCGGCGCGCCGCTGACCGACAGCGTGTCGGACTTCCTCGCCGCCGTCAGCGGCCAGCTCAACCGCCGCACCACGCTGGAATCCAACTACCAGTACAACAACACCCTCGGCAAGACCGAGCGTTACAACTGGGGGGTGCGCTACTCGCCGGCCGAGGGCAAGATCCTGTCGGCGCGCTTCCGCTACGACCGCGCGACCCTGGTCGGCACCACGGTGGAGCCGCAGCGCCAGGTCGATCTGGCGGCGATGTGGCCGCTGGGGCCGCGCTGGTATGCGCTGGCGCGCGAGAACTACTCGCTGGACGCCAAAACCCCGCTCGAACACCTGGTCGGGCTCGAATACCACGCCGACTGCTGGGCCCTGCGCTTCGTCGCCCAGCGTTATGTCAGCGACCTCAACACCACCCGCACCGGCTTTTTCCTGCAGCTGGAACTGGCCGAGCTGGGCGGTGTCGGGGTCAATCCGATCAATACCCTGCGTCTTGCCATCCCGGGCTACAGCCCGATCAACCGGAACGTACGATGACTCATCGCTCCATGCCGAAACTTGCTTCGCTGCTTCTTGCCTCCCTGCTGGCCGGCGCCGTCCATGCCGCCGATGTCCGTACCGTCGACCGCGTGGTCGCCGTGGTCAACAAGAACGTGATCACCGAGCGCGGCCTCAACACCCGCGCCGCGCAGATCGTCGCCAACCTCAAGCGCCAGGGCGTGCCGCTGCCGCCGGACGAGGTGGTGCGCACCCAGGTGCTCGAACGCATCATCAACGATGAAGTGCAACTGCAGTACGCCGCCAACAACGGCATCAAGATCGACGACGCCGAAATCGACCGGGTGATCGAACGGCTGGCGGCGCAGAACCATACCGATGCGGCCGGCTTCCGCAAGAAGCTGGCGCAGGAAGGCACCGATTACAACGCCTTCCGCGACGAGCTGCGCCAGCAGATCACCATCGACCGCCTGCGCGAGCGCGAAGTCGACAGCAAGGTGTTCGTGGCCGACAGCGAGGTCGACAACTACCTCGCCAGCGCCGTCAACGCCAAGCGGGTCGAGTACCGGCTGGCGCACATTCTGGTGGCGCTGCCGGAGCAGCCGTCGCCGCAGGATATCGAACGCAAGCAGAAGCGCGCCAACGAGGCGGCGGCCAGACTCGCCGGTGGGGCCAACTTCTCCCAGGTGGCCGCCGCCTATTCTGACGCGCCGGACGGCCTGTCGGGCGGCGAACTGGGCTGGCGCTCTGCTACCCGCCTGCCCGCTCCCTTCCTGGCCGAACTCGACAAGCTCCAGCCCGGCCAGAACACCGCCGTGCTGCGCTCGGCCTCGGGCTTCCACATCCTCAAGCTGGAGGAGCGCCGCGCCCGTGGCGAGGCACAGATGGTCGAGCAGGTGCAGGTGCGCCACATCCTCGTCCGC
>JASLDQ010000093.1 GCA_030151505.1 Chromobacteriaceae bacterium | reverse complement strand
ATCATCGTGTCCGCTTTCGTGCTGACAGGGATTTATGTGCGCAAGGCCAACGGTGAATTCGATGCGCTGAACCAGCAAATCGTCGAGGAGGCCAAGTAATGAAGCAATGGCTCAAATATCTCGGAGTGGCCGCACTGGCGGCAGCCCCTTGCGTCGCGATGGCAGCCGGCGCGTTTGAAGGGGACGTCAAGCAGCAGGCGACCAACTGGACGGCGATCATCATGTTCTTCGCCTTCGTCGCCTTTACGCTCGGCATCACCTACTGGGCCGCTCGCCGCACCCAGTCGGCCGCCGACTTCTACACCGCCGGCGGCGGCATCAGCGGTTTCCAGAACGGTCTGGCGATCGCCGGCGACTACATGTCCGCCGCGTCCTTCCTCGGCATTTCCGCCATGGTGTTCGAAAAGGGCTATGACGGCCTGATCTACTCGATGGGCTTCCTGGTCGGCTGGCCGGTGATCCTGTTCCTGGTGGCCGAACGCCTGCGCAACCTGGGCAAGTTCACCTTCGCCGACGTCGCCTCCTACCGCCTGCAGCAGACCCCGGTCCGCGTGCTGGCCGCTACCGGCACGCTGGTGGTCGTCGCCTTCTACCTGATCGCGCAGATGGTCGGTGCCGGCAAGCTGATCCAGCTGCTGTTCGGCATGAACTACGCTTCGGCCGTGCTGCTGGTCGGCGTGCTGATGGTGATGTACGTGATCTTCGGCGGCATGCTCGCCACCACCTGGGTGCAGATCATCAAGGCCATCATGCTGCTGTCGGGCGCGTCCTTCATGGCTTTCATGGTGCTGTCCTCGGTCGGCTTCAGCCCGGAAGCGATGTTCGCCGCCGCCGTCAAGGTGCATGAAAAGGGCATCGCCATCATGGAGCCGGGCCAACTGGTGTCCAATCCGGTTGACGCCGTGTCGCTGGGCGTGGCACTGATGTTCGGTACCGCCGGCCTGCCGCACATCCTGATGCGCTTCTTCACCGTGAAGGATGCCAAGGAAGCCCGCAAGTCGGTGTTCTTCGCCACCGGTTTCATCGGCTACTTCTACATCCTGACCTTCATCATCGGCTTCGGCGCGATCTTCCTGGTCGGCACCAATCCTGAGTTCAAGGATGCAGCCGGCAAGCTGATCGGCGGCAACAACATGGCAGCCGTGCACCTGGCGCACGCCGTGGGCGGCAACCTGTTCCTCGGCTTCATCTCGGCCGTCGCCTTCGCCACCATCCTCGCCGTGGTCGCCGGTCTGGCCCTGTCGGGTGCCTCCGCCGTGTCGCACGACCTGTACGCCTCGGTCATCAAGAAGGGCAAAGCCAACGAGAAGGACGAAATCCGCGTCTCCAAGATCACCACCCTGGTCCTCGGCGCCATCGCCATCGTCCTGGGCCTGGCCTTCGAGAAGCAGAACATCGCCTTCATGGTGGGCCTGGCCTTCTCGATCGCAGCCTCGGCCAACTTCCCGGTGCTGTTCCTGTCGATGTTCTGGAAGGGTCTGACGACCCGTGGCGCGGTGATCGGCGGCTTCATCGGCCTGGCATCCGCCCTGCTGCTGATTGTCCTTGGCCCGACCGTCTGGGTGGACGTGCTGCACAACCCGAAGGGTAGCGAGCTGTTCCCGTACAAGAACCCGGCGATCTTCTCGATGACCCTGGCCTTCGTCACCACCTGGCTGTTCTCGGTCCTCGACAACTCGCGCCAAGCCGCAGAAGAAAAAGAAAAGTTCGATGCCCAATTCGTTCGCTCGATGACCGGTATCGGCGCAAGCGGCGCATCCAAGCACTAATTGCAGCAAGTTGCCGCCGGCAGGCGGCAGACAGGTCCCCTGTCGCCCCTGCCAGCGGTCAGTATTTTTGAGTCAATGGGAGTTATTCTGATGTCCACGATCGAATCCGTTCTGAAAGAAACCCGCAGCTTTGCGCCCAGCACCGAATTCCGCCAGAAGGCCACCGTCTCCGGCATCGAGGCCTACAACAATCTGTGCGAACAGGCCAATGCCGACTACACCGGCTTCTGGGGCGACCTGGCGCGTGAACTGATCACCTGGAAGAAACCGTTCACCCGCACCTTTGACGACAGCAATGCGCCGTTCTTCAAGTGGTTCGACGATGGCGAACTGAATGTCTCCTACAACTGCCTCGACCGTCACCTGGCCGACAAGGCCGACAAGACCGCCATCATCTTCGAACTGGATGACGGCACGTCCACCAATGTGACCTACCGCCAGCTTTACGAACGCGTCTGCCAGTTCGCCAACGGCCTCAAGAGCCGTGGCATCAAGAAGGGCGACCGCGTCATCATCTACATGCCGATGATCGTCGACGCCATCGTCGCGATGCAGGCCTGCGCCCGTATCGGCGCCATCCACTCGGTCGTGTTCGGCGGCTTCTCCGCCGGCGCGCTGAAGGATCGCGTGCAGGACGCCGGCGCCGTCGCCATCATCACCGCCAATGAAAGCGTGCGCGGCGGCAAGACCGTGCCGCTGAAGGCCACCGTCGACGAAGCCCTGGCAGCCAACGACTGCCCGACCATCAAGAGCGTGATCGTCGCCCGCCGCACCGATGCCCAGCCGGGCTGGCATGCCGAACGCGACATCTGGTGGGACGACCTCGTCGCCGGCCTGCCGACCGACTGCGAACCGGAATGGATGAACGCCGAAGACCCGCTCTTCGTGCTCTACACCTCCGGCTCCACCGGCAAGCCCAAGGGCATCCAGCACAGCACCGGCGGCTACCTGCTCGGCGCGGCCAACTCCTTCCGCTGGGTGTTCGACAACAAGGCCGACGACATCTACTGGTGCACCGCCGACGTGGGCTGGATCACCGGCCACACCTACATCTGCTACGGCCCGCTGGCCAACGGCGCCACCCAGGTCGTGTTCGAAGGCATCCCGACCTACCCGGACGCCTCGCGTTTCTGGAGCATGATCGAAAAACACAAGGTGTCGATCTTCTACACGGCCCCGACCGCCATCCGCTCGCTGATCAAGCTCGGCGCCGACCTGCCCAAGAAATTCGACCTGTCCAGCCTGCGCCTGCTGGGCACCGTGGGCGAGCCGATCAACCCTGAAGCCTGGATGTGGTACTACGAAGTGGTCGGCGGCAGCCGTTGCCCGATCGTCGACACCTGGTGGCAGACCGAAACCGGCTCGGCCATGATCGCCCCGCTGCCGGGCGCGGTCGACATCAAGCCGGGCTCGTGCACCCTGCCGCTGCCGGGCATCATGGCCGACATCGTCGACGAATCCGGCGCACCGGTCGAACCGGGCCGCGGCGGCTTCCTCGTCATCAAGAAGCCGTTCCCGAGCCTCGTTCGCACCATCTGGGGCGACCCGGACCGCTTCAAGAAGACCTACTTCCCGGAAGAATTCAACGGCCAGTACTACCTCGCCGGCGACTCGGCCAACCGCGACGAAAACGGCTACTTCTGGATCATGGGCCGCATCGACGACGTGCTGAACGTGTCGGGCCACCGTCTGGGCACGATGGAAATCGAATCGGCGCTGGTGGCCAACCCGCTGGTGGCCGAAGCCGCCGTGGTCGGCAAGCCGCACGACGTGAAGGGTGAAGCCGTGGTGGCCTTCGTGGTGCTCAAGGGTGCCCGTCCGGAAGGCGAAGAAGCCAAGAAGATCGCTGCCGAACTGAAGAACTGGGTTTCCCACGAAATCGGCAAGATCGCCCAGCCGGACGACATCCGCTTCGGCGAGAACCTGCCCAAGACCCGCTCGGGCAAGATCATGCGCCGCCTCTTGCGCTCGATCGCCAAGGGCGAGGAAATCACCCAGGACACCTCGACGCTGGAAAACCCGCAGATCCTGGACCAGCTGCAAGTCACCGCGCTGTAATCAGGATGCCGGGCAAGACAATATAAGAAGGAAAACATGGGGGAGAGAAACCGCGGCGCAAGCCGCGGTTTTTTTTATGCCTCCAGCCATTACCCCTGGTTCTGGCAGCCACCTACACTGGAAACTACCGGCCCTCGCGGCTGCAAGTTGAATCTCGCAGGGGCACAGCGGATAATCGCGCGGTTTCGCATCCCCACCCCGGGTTTCGCCCCTGACTCCGCCCTCGGCGGACTCGTTACCTTATTAATGGATATATGGATTTCGCTCACTACCTGCTGATTCTGGTCGGCACGGTACTCGTCAACAACGTGGTACTGGTGCGCATCCTCGGCCTGTGCCCGTTCATGGGCGTATCCAGAAAGCTCGAAGCCGCCATCGGCATGGGCGCGGCCACCACCTTCGTGCTGACGCTGGCGTCCGGCACCAGCCACCTGCTCAACCAGCTCCTGCTGATGTTCGGGGTGGAATACCTGCGCACGCTGGCCTTCATCGTCGTCATCGCCGCCATCGTCCAGTTCACCGAAATGGTGATCCAGAAGACCAGCCCGGTGCTGTATCAGGTGCTCGGCATCTACCTGCCGCTGATCACCACCAACTGTGCGGTGCTGGGCGTGCCGCTGCTCAATGTGCAGGAAGGCCACACCTTCGCCGAATCGCTGGTATTCGGCTTTGGCAGCGCCGTCGGCTTCTCCCTGATCCTCATCCTATTCGCGGCGATGCGCGAGCGGCTGGAAGGCGCCGACATCCCCAAACCGTTCCGGGGCAGCGCCATCGCCTTCGTCACCGCCGGGCTGATGAGCCTTGCCTTCATGGGGTTCGGGGGTCTGGTCAAATGAGCGGCTTCTTCATCGCGCTTGCGGTGATGGCCGGACTGGCGCTGATACTCGGCGCCGTGCTGGGCGCCGCGTCGGTACGCTTCAAGGTCGAAGGGGACCCGCTGGTCGGCAAGATCGACGCCGTGTTGCCGCAAACCCAGTGCGGCCAGTGCGGCTACCCCGGCTGCAAACCCTACGCCACCGCCATCGCGGCCGGCGACGCCGACATCAACCGCTGTCCGCCGGGCGGCGAGGATGGCATCCGCAAACTGGCCGATCTGCTCGGGGTCGAGTTCAAGCCCTTCGACGAGGGCGCGGCCCAGCCCAAACCCCGCGCGGTCGCCTTCATCGACGAAGCGGTCTGCATTGGCTGCACGCTGTGCATCCAGGCCTGTCCGGTCGATGCCATTCTCGGCTCGGCCAAGCAGATGCACACCATCATCGCCAGCGAATGCACCGGCTGCGAGCTATGCGTCGCGCCCTGCCCGGTCGACTGCATCTCGATGCGTCCTCTGCCGACCACGGTCAAGAACTGGAAACGGCACTATCCGGTCTTCGCCCTCAAAGTGATGACACCCGACAGCTGATGCGAACTCTCCATACCTTCCACGGCGGCGTCCATCCGCCGGAAAACAAGCAGCAGTCCAGCGGCAGTGCGATCCGTCCCGCCGGCCTGCCGCCGCGCCTCTACGTCCCGCTCAACCAGAGCATCGGCAATCCGGCCAAGCCCTGTGTGGCGGTCGGCGAGCGGGTGCTCAAGGGCCAGCGCCTCGCCGAGGCCGACGGTACCGTGTCGGTCGCCGTCCACGCCCCGACCTCCGGCACTGTCGTGGCCATCGAACCCCATGTTTTCGCCCATCCATCCGGCCTGGCCGAAACCAGCGTCGTCATCGAACCCGACGGCGAAGACCGCTGGACCGAGCGCAGGCCGTTCGACTGGCGCACCGCCGACACCGTCAGCCTGCGCCGCCACCTGCGCGACATGGGCGTGGTGGGGCTGGGCGGCGCGGCGTTCCCGACCAATCTCAAGATCGGTGCGACCGGCCTCGCCACGCTGGTCGTCAACGGCGCCGAGTGCGAACCCTTCATCACCTGCGACGACCGCCTGATGCGCGAACGCGCGGCCGACATCGTCAACGGCATCCGGATTCTGGCCGAGCTGATGCAGCCGCAGGAAACGCTGGTCGGCATCGAGGACAACAAGCCCGAGGCCATCGCCGCAATGCGCGCCGCCTGCGCCGGCACGGCCATCGACGTCGTCGCCGTACCCACCGTGTATCCGGGCGGCGGCGCCAAGCAGCTGATCAAGGTGCTGACCGGCAAGGAAGTCCCCGCCGGCGTGCGCTCGACCGACCTGGGCGTGCAATGCTTCAACGTCGCCACCGTCTACAGCGTCTGGCGCGCCCTGGAACTGGGCGAGCCACTCATCTCGCGCGTGCTGACGCTGACCGGCGCGGTCGGCCGGCCGCACAACGTCGAAGCGCTGATCGGCACGCCGGCGGCCTGGCTGATCCGCCAGGCCGAACCGGCCCCCAAGGTCAGCGGCGTCATCATGGGCGGGCCGATGATGGGCTTCGAACTGCCCTCGCTGGAAGCCGGCATCACCAAGGCCAGCAACTGCCTGATCGCCAAAAACGATGCGCTGTTCCCGCCGCGCCCGCCGGCCCTGCCCTGCATCCGCTGCGGCGACTGCGCCGATGCCTGCCCGGCCGAGCTGCAACCGATGGACCTGTACTGGTTCGCCAAGGCCAAGAATTTCGGCCGCGCGCAGGAAACCGGCCTGTTCGATTGCATCGAATGCGGCGCCTGCAGCTATGTCTGCCCCAGCCAGATTCCGCTGGTCGACTACTACCGCTTCGCCAAGGACGAAATCTGGGCGGCCGAGCGTGACAAGAAGGCCGCCGAACTCGCCCGCACCCGCCATGAATTCCGCGAATTCCGCATCGAGCGCGACAAGGCCGAGAAGGCCGCCCGGCTGGCCGAGCGGGCCGGTCTCCAGACCGCCGCAGCCCCGGCGGTGACGCCGGTCTCGTCCGACGGCGACAAGGCCGATGCGATCCGGGCCGCGATGGCGCGCGCGGCCGAGCGCCAGGCCGCCCCGGCGGCCACATCGGCCGACGACGCGAAGAAAGCGGCCATCGAAGCGGCCATGGCACGGGCAGCGGCCAGAAAGGCCGAGCGTGACACGGCGGAAAACGCCGATGCGGCGGCAACGCCGCCTGCCGCCCCGATGGACGATGCCAAACAGGCGGCCATCCAGGCGGCCATGGCGCGCGCCGCGGCGAAACGGTCCACCCGCGAGACCGCCCGCGCCGGCCAAGCGGAAGCCGAGCCGCCCCGGCCTGCCCTCGACGAGGCCAAGCGCGCCGCCATCGAAGCGGCCATGGCGCGCGCGGCGGCCAGAAAGGCCGAACGCGCGTCCGCCGAGGCCACCGACGAACCCGCCACCGGGCCGGACAAGCCAACCATGGACGATGCCAAAAAGGCCGCGATCCAGGCGGCAATGGAACGCGCTGCCGCCCGCCGCGCTGCCCGGCCCGCACCACCCGATGCGCCCCACGACAGCGAGCCCGACTGACCATGTCCTCACCCTACCTCGCCAAACCGGCCCGCGTGTCGGTCGTCATGCTCAAGGTCGTTGCCGCGCTGCTGCCCGGCATCGCCGTCCATATCTGGTTTTTCGGCGCCGGCATTCTCCTGCAGCTCGCGCTCGCCACCGCCGCCTGCTACGGTTTCGAAGCGGCCATGCTCAAGTTGCGCGGCGTGATGCTCAGGCCCTTCCTTACCGACGGTTCGGCGCTGGTCACCGCCCTGCTGATTGCACTGTCTTTCCCGCCGCTAGGGCCCTGGTGGCTGGTGGTGGTCGCCAGCTTCTTCGCCATCGTCGTCGCCAAGCATCTGTACGGCGGGCTGGGCAACAATCCCTTCAACCCGGCCATGGTCGGCTACGCGGTAATGATCGTGTCCTTTCCGGCACAGATGTCGCAGTGGGCGGCGGTGCATGCCCCGCTCGACGCGCTGCAGCAGTTCGCCTACATCCTCACCCGCCGGCTGCCCGACAGCGTCGGCCTCGATGCCATCGCCGCCGCCACCCCGCTCGACTACCTCAAGACCCAGCTCAGTGCCGGTCATGCCCTGACCGATTCGCTGGCCAGCCCGGTGTTCGGTTACGTCGCAGGCATCGGTGCCGAATGGGTGGCGCTGGCCTGGCTGGCTGGCGGACTGTTCCTGCTGCGGCAAAAAATCTTCAGTTGGCACGCCCCGGTCGCGATGCTGACGACGCTGGCCGCGCTCGCCGCGCTGTTCCACCTGTTCGACCCGGCCCGCTACGCCGCGCCGCCGCTGCACCTCTTGGCTGGCGGGGCGATGCTGGGCGCGTGGTTCATCGTGACCGACCCGGTCAGCGGTTCGACCACGCCGCGCGGCAAGCTGATCTTCGGCGCCGGCGTCGGCCTGTTGCTGTGGGTGATCCGCACCTTTGGCGGCTTTCCCGACGGGGTGGCGTTCGCGGTGCTGATCATGAATGTGGCCGTGCCCTTCATCGACCGCTACACCCAGCCACCGGTGTTCGGCCGCAAGGGCAAAGGAGCGGCGGCATGAACCCGGTCCTGCGGCAGGCGCGAACCAGCGCCATCGTGCTGTTCGTGTTCGCGCTGCTCGCCACCGCGCTGATGGCGGCGGTTTACGCGCTGACCCACGGCATCGTGGAAGCCAACGAGGAAAACGCCCGGCTGGCGATCCTGAGCCAGACCCTGCCCGCCGGCAGTTACGACAACAATCCGGCGCGCGATGCGATCACGCTGACGGCAGCGCAGTCCCGGGATCTGGGCAACGACGACCCCAGCCGCGTCTACCCGGCCAGAAAAGACGGCCGGACCGTGGCGCTGGTGTTCGAGGCGACCGCTCCCAACGGTTATGCCGGCAAGATCAGGCTGCTGGTCGGCGTGCGGCGCGACGGCAGCGTCAGCGGTGTGCGGGTGGTCGCCCACAAGGAGACGCCGGGGCTGGGCGACTATATCGACAGCGCCAAAAGCGCCTGGATCCGCCAGTTCGACGGCCGGCGGCTGGACGATGAG
>JASLDQ010000086.1 GCA_030151505.1 Chromobacteriaceae bacterium | reverse complement strand
GCGGCTGATGCCTTCGCGCAGCGCCTGCTGGCGCAGGTCCGGGCCGGTGTCGATCAGCAGGTTCTTGCCGTCGACCGTGACCAGCGAGGACGCACGGGTGCGATGGTTGCGCGGATCGGTCGAGGAGCAGGTCGGGCAGCGGCAGCCGATGGCGGGGGTGCCTGAACTGGATCCGCAACCGAGGATGGTGACCTCAAGCGCCATGGCGGGCCTTGGCGAACAGCCGGTAGAAGTTGGCGGTACTGGCCTCGGCCACGGCCTCGAAGCTGAGGCCGCGCAGCTCGGCCACGTGGGCGGCCACATGCTTCACATAGGCCGGCTCGTTCTGCTTGCCGCGGAACGGCACCGGGGCCAGATACGGCGAATCGGTCTCGACCAGCAGGCGGTCGAGCGGCACCTTCTGCGCCACTTCCTTGATCTGGGCGGCGTTCTTGAACGTGACGATGCCGGAGAACGAGATGTAGAAGCCGAGATCAAGCGCCTGCTGCGCCACGTCCCAGTTCTCGGTGAAGCAGTGCATCACCCCGCCGGCGGCCCCCGCGTCTTCTTCGCGCATCACCCGGAGGGTGTCCTCGGCGGCCTCGCGGGTGTGGATCACCAGCGGCACGCCGGCGGTCCTGGCGGCGCGGATGTGGCGGCGGAAACGGTCGCGCTGCCACTCGGTGTCGCCCTTGCACCAGTAATAGTCGAGCCCGGTTTCACCGATGGCGACGATCTTGGGTCTGGCGGCTTCGGCCACCAGGAAGCTTTCTTCCATGTCGGGCGCGTCCTGCACGTCGGGATGGACGCCGACGCTGGCCCAGAAGTTGTCGAAGCGGCTGGCCAGCGCCAGCACGCGCGGGTAGTCGGTGGCGTTGACCGAGATCAGCAGCGCGTGGCTGACGCCGTTGGCGGCCATGTTGGCGCGCACGTCGTCGATGCGATCGGCGAGGTCGGGGAAATCGAGATGGCAGTGGGAATCTATCAGCATGGTCATGGGCAGTTCGCGGCAGACACTCCGCCGCGTTTACATCGTGTGGGTGGGACGACTCGACTTGATCGCGCCGCCCAGCAGGGTTTCGATCCGGTGTTTGGCCCGCCGGCCGGCCTCGTCGTCGTTGAACTGCACGCCGACACCGCGGGTGCGGCCGGCCTGCGAGGACGACGGCGTAACCCACGCCACCCGTCCGCCCAGACTCAAGCTGCCGGGGTCGTCGAGCAGGCTGAGGGTCAGCGAGATCGGCTCGCCCAGCTCGAAGGAAGCCATGCTCGGAACGAACACGCCGCCGCCGCGGAGGAAGGGCATGTAGGCGGCAAACAGGGCGCTCTTCTCGCGCACGACCAGGGACAACTGGTTGGGTCTCAACATCGCGGCAGCATCATCGAACTCGGCCATGCCGGCTTCTCCTTGCCTCAGGCGGCGAACAGCCGCTGGTAGTCGAACAGCAGTTTTTCCAGTTGCAGCCGCACGTTCAGCGTGTGCTGGCCGTAGGGCGCCAGAGCGACCAGTTCGGCGTCGAAGCGCGCCAGCCGCGGAGCGGGCACCCGCGGCGCCAGCCGCTCCAGCGCGGCGGCCTTGTCAGGATAATAGCGGATTTTGCCGCCCAGTCTGGCCGCGCTCAGGTCGTGACACCATTTGCGCAACCATTCCAGCGGTTCGGCCAGCGCCAGCTTGGCGCGGTCAAGATCGGCCGCCACCGCCAGGATCGTCGCCGCATCCGGATGCGCCAGGCCGGCGGTAAAGCGCTCGCGCAGGGGCAGCAGGGCCGGATCGGTCAGCGCCAGCGGCGCGTTGCCGGCGTGCGCCAGCTCCACCGCCGCATCATCCCTGCCCTGCTGCGCCAGCCAGTCCAGCGCCACGGCCGGATCGGGCGGCGTCAGCGCAAACAGGCGGCAGCGCGACAACAGCGTCGCCAGCAGACGGCGCGGCCGATGGGCGACCAGCACGAAATGCACGTCCTCGGGCGGCTCTTCCAGAATCTTCAACAGCGCGTTGGCAGCGGCCAGATTCAGTGCCTCGGCCGGATCGATGACCACCACCCGCCGCCCGCCGCGGTGGGCGCTCAGTTGGGCGAAGTCGATCACCTGACGCACCGCGTCGATCTTGATGACCGCCTGCTTGCGGACGGGCTTGGCCTTGGCCTTGCCGTCCTCGTCGCCGTCGTCCGTCTCGGCATCGGGCGCCAGCCGGCGATAGTCGGGATGGTTGCCGGCCAGAAACCAGCGGCAGGCCTCGCACTGGCCGCAGGCCGCGTGCTCCGTGCCCGGTCGCTCGCACAGCAGGGACTGGGCGATGAAGGCGGCGAAACGGTCCTTGCCGATGCCTTCCTGCCCGGTCAACAGCAAGGCGCCCGGCAGTCGGTCGAATTGGGCGGCGAAGCGCGTCCAGTCGTGCTGTTGCCACGGCAGCAGGCTCATGCGCCCACCTCCGCAAAGCGGTCGACCAGCCCGGCGACGGCGACCGCGACCTCGTCCAGCGGCCGGGTCGCGTCGATCAGGCGGAAGCGGGCCGGATCCGCCTCGGCGCGGGCCAGATAGGCATCGCGCACACGCTGGTGGAAATCGGCCGCCTCGCGCTCGAAACGGTCGAGCGCGCGCTCGCCCTGCATCCGCACCTGCGCCACCGCCAGCGGCGTGTCGAACAGCAGCGTCAGGTCCGGCTGCAGACCCTGCTGCACCCAGTCCTCCAGCACCGCGATGCGGTCGAACGGCACGCCGCGCCCGCCGCCCTGAAAGGCGTAGGTCGCGTCGGTGAAGCGGTCGGACAGCACCCAGCGGCCGGCGGCCAGCGCCGGGCGGATCACCCGGTCCAGATGCTCCTGCCGGGCGGCGAACATCAGCAAGGTTTCGGTCGCGAGCGACACCTCGGTGCCGACGTCGAGCAAGAGCTCGCGCAGGCGCTCTCCCAGCGCGGTGCCGCCCGGTTCGCGGGTCAGCACCACGTCGATGCCGCGCGCGCGCAGGCGGGCGGCGATGGTCGCCACGTGGCTGGACTTGCCCGCGCCGTCGATACCTTCGAGCGTCAGGAATTTGCCGGGAAGACTGGTCACCATGGCTAGTCCTTCTTGCCGAGTATGTATTTGCGCACCGCCTGATTGTGCTCGTCGAGCGACTCGGAGAAATGCGAGGTGCCGTCGCCGCGCGACACGAAGTACAGCGCCTTGGTCGGCGCCGGATTGGCGGCGGCCTGCAGCGCGGCACGGCCCGGCAGCGCGATCGGGGTCGGCGGCAGGCCGGCGCGGGTGTAGGTGTTGTACGGGGTGTCGGTCTGCAGGTCGCGCTTGCCGATCCGGCCCTGGTAGCGCGTCCCCATGCCGTAGATCACGGTCGGGTCGGTCTGCAGGCGCATGCCGATGCGCAGGCGGTTGACGAACACGCCGGCGATCTGGCCGCGGTCCTCGACGTGGCCGGTTTCCTTCTCGACGATGCTGGCCATGGTCAACAGCTCGTACGGCGTCTGGTATGGCAGGCCGCCGGCGCGGGTCTGCCAGGCCTGGTCCAGCTCCTTCTGCATCTTGTCGTGGGCGCGCCGCAGCACGTCCAGATCGCTGGCGCCGCGCAGGAAGTAGTAGGTGTCGGGGAAGAACAGACCCTTGCCGTGCTCGCCGTCGCCGCCGAGCCGCGCCAGGATCTGGCGGTCGGACCAGCCGGCGCTGTCGTGACGGATGGCCGGATGCTTGCGCAGTTCCTCCCGGAACTGGCGCAGGGTGAAGCCCTCGGGAATCGTCACCACGTATTCGCTTTTTTCGCCTTTCTTCAACCGCCCCAGCCAGTCCAGAATCGACAGCGGCTTGACCACGCGGTAGTCGCCGGCCTTGATCAGACGGTCGGTTCCGGTGAGTTTGGCGGCAAGAATGAACAGCCATGAGGAGCGGACCGCATCGGCGTCGGCCAGATGCTCGGCCACCTGCCGGAGGGACTGGTTCGGCGCCACGTCGATCACCAGCGGCACCTTGGCCGGCTTGTACGGTGCGACGATGCCCCATGCCATGGCGACCAGCACGGACAACAGGATCAGCAGGACAACCAGACGGGAGGCACGGCCACGCGCCGGCCGGGCGGACTTCTTTTTGGACATGGAAGGACGGAAAACAGAAGGGGTAGCGGATGATACCGCAGCGCAAATGAAAAAGCCGCCGTGCGGACACGGCGGCTTTTCACGTCTGGCGTGGCGAAAGCTTAGGCTTCCGGCACCACCGACACGTTCACTTCGACCACGACGTCGTGGTGCAGAGCGACTTCGACGGTGTATTCGCCAACAGCCTTCAGCGGGCCGTTCGGCAGACGCACGTCGGCCTTCAGGGCTTGCACGCCGCTGGCCACGATGGCGGCAGCGATGTCGGCGTTGGTGATCGAGCCGAACAGACGGCCGTCGACGCCAGCCTTCTGGGCGATGGTCAGGGCAGCGCCGCTGAGCTTTTCGCCGCGGGCTTGCGCGTCGGCGAGGATCTCGGCTTGCTTGGCTTCCAGTTCGGCGCGAGCGACTTCGAAGGCCTTCAGGTTGGCTTCGGTGGCGCGCTTGGCCTTGCCTTGGGGGATCAGGAAGTTACGGGCGTAGCCGTCCTTGACCTTGACGATGTCGCCCAGCTGACCGAGCTTACCCACTTTTTCGAGCAGAATGATTTGCATGACTTATCGGCTCCCGGATTAGTGTTGGTCGGTGTAAGGCATCAGAGCCAGGAAGCGGGCGCGCTTGATGGCGGTCGACAGCTGGCGCTGGTAGCGAGCCTTGGTGCCGGTGATGCGGGCCGGGATGATCTTGCCGTTTTCGGCGATGAAGTCTTTCAGCAGGTCCACAGCCTTGTAGTCGACTTCCTTGATGCCTTCGACCGTAAAGCGGCAGAACTTGCGACGCTTGAACATTTGACGAGCCATTATTTAAACCTTTTCAAATTCAATGGATTGCACGTGCAGAACCAGTCGTGGGTTGCGCAGGCTGCGCGCAGCCAGAAAGCCCTTCACCGTGACGGTGGCGCCGGCAAGCTTGCCGGCCAGGCTTTTGGCCGCTTCGCCGGCGAACTGGGCGTTGACTTCGCAACGCACGTCGCGGGCAAAACCGCCTGCGGTCTGATTGGAGGTGTGGACGATGTCGAATTCGACGATCGGCACCCCGGCCGGGGTGTAGCGCAGCGTATCAGCGCGTTCCACCAGCCCCGTCAGCACGACTTGATTTAGCAACTCAGGCAGCAGCCTGTTCGTCGGCGGCGGCTTCCGATTGCGGGGCGAGCAGGTTCTTGGCCTTCTCTTCCTTCATCATCGGCGACGCTTCGGTCACGGCGCGGTCCATCTTGATGGTCAGATGACGCAGCACGGCATCATTGAACTTGAACGCGTGTTCGATTTCTTCCAGGGTTTCCTTGTTGCACTCGACGTTCATCAGAACGTAGTGAGCCTTGTGGATCTTCTGGATCGGGTAGGCCAGCTGGCGGCGGCCCCAGTCTTCGAGGCGGTGGATCTTGCCTTCTTGGCCAAGGACCATGCCCTTGTAGCGTTCGATCATCGCCGGCACCTGCTCGCTTTGATCAGGGTGCACGATGAACACGATTTCGTAATGACGCATGTGGACTCCTTTTGGATTGCAGCCTTCCGCCATGCGTTTGCGGGAAGGCAAGGGTTGCGAAAGGGCGCGATTATACGCGCAAACCCGCGCCGCCTCAATTGACGGCGCGGGTTTTTGACGGGCGGGCGATAAATCAGCCCTGCACGTCGAAGCCGGCGGACTCGATCGCCGCGGCGATGTCGGCCTGGGCGGGCTGCCCGGCCGCATGCGACACCACCACCTGCCCGGCCTGCCAATCGACGTCCACCGCCGACACGCCCGGCAGGGCCGATACCACTTTCTTCACGCTGTTGGCACAGCCGCCGCAGGTCATTCCGCCGACTTTCAGCTGGGTCGTTTCCATTTCAGATGCTCCTTGGTCGATGAATACTCAAAAATTCAGCGGGTCGCATACAGCGACTCCCGCCCGGCCGCATCAAAGGCGACCACCTTGTAGCTCGCCTTGTAACCGTTGGCCGTTTCCATTCCCGGCGAGCCCGGCGGCATGCCCGGCACCGCCAGCCCGGCGATCTTCGGCCGCTCGCGCAACACCTTGCGCACCAGATCGGCCGGCACATGGCCTTCGAACACATAGCCGCCGATCACCGCGGTATGGCAGGAGCGCAGTCGCTCCGGCACCTTGAGCCTGTCCTTGACCGCGTCCATGTCGGCCTCGACCACCGTGCGGGTCGCAAGCCCGGCACCGTTGGCATGCGCCACCCATTTGTCGCAGCAATCACACGACGCGCTCTTGTGCACCACTCCGGCCGGCATGGCCTGCGCCGTCATCGCCACGGCCGCCAGCAGCGCGGCGGCCGTCTTCATCAGTGTATTCCGCATATCGTTCATCCCTTAGATGCCATTCAAAACGGCTCAGGCCCGCACGTCCAGCAGGCCCATCATGCCTTGATCCTCGTGTTCCAGTACATGGCAGTGGAACACCCGCTTGCCCGGTGTATCGAAGCGGCAGCGCAGCGTCACCGTCTGGTTCGGCCGCACATTGACGGTGTCCCGCCACGCCAGCAACGCCTCGACCCGCCCGTCGCGCGCCACCACCTGAAAGCGGGTGCCGTGCAGGTGGAAGGGATGGTCCATGTCGGAGCGATTGACGAGCTGCCACTCCTCCACCTGCCCCACCTTGCCGACGAAATCCACCCGTCCCATCTCGAACGCCTTGCCGTTGAGCAGAAAATCCACCCTGTGGCGACCGCCACTCATGCGCATGGCCTCGCTCATCTCGACCCGGCGCGTGA
>JASLDQ010000060.1 GCA_030151505.1 Chromobacteriaceae bacterium | reverse complement strand
GGCCAGATCCTGGCTGGCGAACCGCGCATCGACGGCCGCGACACCCGCACCGTCCGTCCGATCGCCATCCGCACCGGCGTGCTGCCGCGCGCCCACGGTTCGGCACTGTTCACCCGTGGCGAAACCCAGGCACTGGTCGTTGCGACCCTGGGCACCGCGCGCGATGCACAGAAGATCGACGCGCTGATGGGCGAGTTCACCGACCCGTTCATGCTGCACTACAACATGCCACCGTTCGCCACCGGCGAAACCGGCCGCGTCGGCACCCCTAAGCGCCGCGAAATCGGCCACGGCCGTCTGGCCAAGCGCGCGCTGATCGCTGTGCTGCCGAAGCAGGAAGATTTCAGCTACTCAATGCGCGTCGTGTCGGAAATCACCGAATCGAACGGCTCCAGCTCGATGGCATCGGTCTGCGGCGGTTGCCTCAGCCTGATGAGCGCCGGCGTGCCGCTTAAGGCCCACGTGGCCGGCATCGCCATGGGCCTGATCCTCGAGCAGAACCGCTTTGCCGTGCTGACCGACATCCTCGGCGACGAAGATCACCTCGGCGACATGGACTTCAAGGTGGCCGGCACCGAAGCCGGTGTGACCGCCCTGCAGATGGACATCAAGATCCAGGGCATCACCAAGGAAATCATGCGCGTGGCGCTGGATCAGGCTAAGGAAGGCCGCGTCCACATTCTCGGCCTGATGAAGAACGCCGTCGACGCCCCGCAGGAGCTCTCGGCCCATGCCCCGCGCCTGTACACCATGAAGATCAATCCGGAGAAAATCCGTGACGTGATCGGCAAGGGCGGCTCGGTGATCCGCGCGCTGACCGAAGAAACCGGCACCAGCATCGACATCGCCGAAGACGGCCTCATCACCATCGCCTCGACCAGCAGCGAAGGTGCCGAAGCTGCCATGCAGCGCATCTCCCAGATCACCGCCGAAGTCGAAATCGGCAAGATCTACGAAGGCACCGTGGTCAAGATCCTCGACAAGAACGTCGGCGCCATCGTCTCGATCATGCCGGGCCGCGACGGTCTGGTGCACATCAGCCAGATCGCCAATGAGCGTATCCAGAACGTGGCCGACTACCTCAAGGAAGGTCAGGTCGTGCGCGTGAAGGTGCTGGAGCAGGACGAGCGCGGTCGCATCCGCCTGTCGATCAAGGCCGTCCTGAACGAAGAAGCCACCCCGGCGGCCTGATTACCCTGCCTGCCAGGCGGTTTGAAAAAACCCGGATGACGTATGTCACCCGGGTTTTTTGTCGTTTCGAGGTAAGAAATCCTGCAATGCTGATATGGTATCGATATAGATAACCCTCATATGGTTATGTCGAGACGATTCCGATGCCGACCCGAACACCGGAATTATCATGGCATCCAGCCCGCGCGAATGCGCTTTTACCCTGACAGTGCCGTCCATTGATGTTGACACCCTCTCCAGCAAGTATTTCCTTTTCATTGAGCCCCGGTTCGGATTTCGCTGCGGAAGAACTGCGCTTGGTGGCCGATTGGCCCGACCTGCATGTGCTGGACTGGAACGACTCGGCCGCCAGGGCGCTGGGGCTGGTCGAAAAACAGGCGCGCCGGCTGGAGGAATTCATGCCGGAGCGCGAGCCGTCGATTCTGGCCGAGTTCCGCCAGGCGGGAGCGGGCCAGTATGTGGCGGGCCAGTTTCGCTTTGTTCTGCATGACGGCCGGTTGCTGAATGCGGAAGTCGAAGCCTATCGACTGCGCTGCGACCCGCATCGCATGCTGTTCCGGCTGCGTCCGGTCGGCATGAAGGAGGCGGTTTCCCGTATCTGGCTGTACGAACGCATTTTCAACAGCACCCGCGACGGGATCATGGTGACCGACGTCCGCGGCATTATCCAGGAGGTCAACGAGGCCTTCACCCGGGTGACCGGCTTCAGCCGGGCCGAAGCCGTCGGCAAGACGCCGCGCCTGCTGCATTCGGGGCGGCAGGACCGCGCGTTTTATCAGGCGATGTGGGCACAGATCATCGCGCAGGGTTATTGGCACGGCGAAATCTGGAACCGGCGCAAGAACGGCGAGGTATTCCCCGAGCTCCTGGGGATCAGCGCCGTGTACGACATGACTGGGGCAGTCAGCCATTACGTCTCGATCTTCACTGACATCAGCGAGCTCAAGGACACCCAGCGTCGGCTCGAACGCATCGTGCACTTCGACGCATTGACCGACTTGCCCAATCTGGGGCTGTTTCATGACCGGGTGTCGCAGGCGATGGCGCAAGTCGGCCCGCACCGCATGATGCTGGTCCGGCTCAACCTGGACCGCTTCGGCGAAATCAACCGCCGGCTGGGGATGGAGGCCGGCGACCGGGTGCTTGTGACAATGGCCAAGCGCCTGCTGGCCATTCTGGCCCCGGGCGATACCCTCGCCCGCCTGGGGGGCAACGATTTCGCCATCCTGCTGACCCGGCCGGACATCGGGTCGGCAATCAACCTGCTGGCCAGCCTGAACCCGACCATTGCCGAAGCCATCCGGCTGGATGGAGAAACGGTGTCCCTGACCGCGAGCATTGGTGCCACGGTGTATCCCGGGGACCACGTCGACAATGCATCCACCCTGATCCGCCATGCCAGCCTCGCCATGCTCGATACCAAGCAGGCCGGCGGCAACCGCTATCACCTGTTCGACGCGGAACAGGACCGGATGGCCCACGAGCGGCGCGAACGCGAGGACGACATCCGGCGCGGCCTGGCCGCCGGGGAATTCGAGCTGTTCTACCAGCCCAAGGTCAACATGGGCACGGGCGAGGTCATCGGTCTGGAAGCGTTGATCCGCTGGCGTCATCCCATGAAGGGTATGGTGCCGCCGGCCGACTTCATTCCCTTGGCCGAATCGAGCGAACTGATCGTCGATATGGGGAAGTGGGTGCTGGCCGAGGCGGTCCGGCAGCTGGCGCAATGGCGTCGGGAGGGGCTGGTTCTGGCCGTCAGCGTCAATATCGCCGCCCGCCAGTTGCGCCACGACGACTTCCTGTTGGAAGTCGAAAGCTTGCTTGCCGGCGAGCCCGACGTGGCGGTATCCCAACTGGAACTCGAGATTCTCGAGTCGGCAGCCATCGAGGACATCGACCGGGTCTGCCGGATGATCCGGACCTGCCGCGCCATGGGCATCAGCGTGGCGCTGGACGATTTCGGCACCGGCTATTCCTCGCTGGCCTACCTGAAGAAACTGCCGGTGGACACCGTCAAGATCGACCAGCTGTTCATCCGCGACCTGCCGGACAACGATGAC
>JASLDQ010000048.1 GCA_030151505.1 Chromobacteriaceae bacterium | reverse complement strand
CTACCAGGAAGCCAGCGGCTTCGTGACTGGCAGCAATTTCTCGCTCGAAGCTGGGTTGACCTACAGCCACTACGACACACGGGAACTCAAACTCAACGGTTTCCTGGCCCTCGACTCCATCTTCCTCGGCAACATCAATCTCGACCGGATCAAGAGCGATACGCTGACGCTCGATCTGACCGGACGCTACAGCCTGAACGACCGCTGGCAATTCGACGCCAACCTGCCCTTCCTCTACCGCCACTCCAGCTACTTCAGCGGCGGGGCGGGCGGCGCCGGTCCCAACCTGGTAGATGCCACGGTCAATCAGGCCCCCATGCTGGGAGACATAAGCCTGGGCGTCTCCTACCGGTTGCTGCAGGAAAGCAAGGACTGGCCCGACGTCGTCTGGAATTTCCGGGTCAAGGCGCCGACCGGCAAGGAGCCTTTCGGCATCAAGCTCAAGGAGGTCGCGAATTCGCAGGGCAATCTATCGGTGCCCGAAAGCCTGCCGACCGGCAATGGCGTTTGGGCAGCGACCACCGGGTTCTCCTTCGTCAAGACCCTCGACCCGGCCGTCGTCTTCGCCAACGTCGGCTACACCCACAACTTCCGCCGCCACTTCGAGGACCTGAGCGTCGATCCGACCCAACAGCAGCCGGGCGACGTCAAACTGGGCGACACCCTCCAGTACGGCGTCGGCCTCGCTTTCGCCCTCAATGACCGGCTCAGCCTGGGGATGTCGTACTCGCAAAGCTTTACCCGCGCGAGCCAGATCAAGTACGACAGCCAGCCAAGCTACGCCTCGGTTCTGGGCAGCGACAGCAATGCGGCCGCGATGAATTTCGGCCTGACCTGGGTCGTCGACAAACACCTGACCGTCGTCCCCAACGTGGCGATCGGCCTCACGCCCGATTCGCCCAACTTCGCCTTCAGCCTGCGCTTCCCCTACAACTTCTGAGTCTCATGCACATCAGGCCCGCCCTCATCCCGGCGATGAGGCCGGGCCTTTCAATTCCGGCGACTTCCGCCTCGCACAACGCATCTCGCGTCCCGTCCAGCCAGTCTCTTTGCATTAATCCGCGTTGCTGAACCAGATTTTTCTCGATTCTGAGACAGCTCCGGACACACCCTTGCCCGCCCAGAGGCGTTTTTGCCATTCATGACGCGATCAGGCTAGGTTATCCGCATAAATACCCGGAAAAACATTCCTCTTGCCTGAAACCGACACCTCAATGCACGGCCACCGCGCCTCCCTGTCCAAAACTTGAGACAGTTCGCCATCCATAATCACCCACGAAAAAATAAACCATTTAAAAACAGCATGTTGCAAATTGGCACACGAACTGCATAGAGACAGGTGATCGTCAAAAAGGCCAAAGCCAGCGATCGGTATTCAGGGAGGAATACACCATGCAATGGTTGAGCCATACGGCGGCTATCGCCCACACGGTACTGGCACTCGGCCTGACCGTTTTCTCATCCTCCTCCTCTGCAGACACGCCCAGCCGAGAAGTCGGCGTCGCCCCGGGCGAGTTCCTGATTTCGCGCCCGGTCTCCGACCGCTCCGCCTTCCGGCCAGAGCCGCCAACCCCGGCAGTCAACAAGGTCAGGATCAGCCCGGCCCCGGAGATCGGCAGCAATATGGGCATGGCTTCCGGCGGCAACCTGCTCACTCGCGAGCTGTCCTCGGACGCCGATTTAGCCCGCATCATCAGCAACAGTTCACACCTCGCCGCGCCCGGTGGCGCCTTGCCGTCGTCGGTTTCTCCCGCGGCAACAGCGTCATCGCTGCGCGCGGCGTCTTCTACCTCTCCGGCACTGGCCCCCATCAGCGGCGGCAACGGTGCAGGGGCTCAGGCCGGCGGCATAGGCGGCATGGTCGCCACCCCGATCCTCAATGCGCTTGGCGCGTTGAGCGGCTCGACAAGATAAGCGGCGGACCGATCATGAAAACGCATGCCATCTCGTACCCGCACTACATCCTCAAGGCATTTATCCGCTCGCTCGGGTACTCGCTGGCCATGAGCGCAGTGTGGCTGGCCGACAGCCTGCCGGCCTGCGCAGCCGACCTCTCGTCGACGCAGGACGTGCAGCCGGTCCAGGAACAAGGCCCGCAAGCGCTCAACCGGATCGACGTAACAGGCCAGAGCAGCGGGGGACTGATGGTCAACACGACAGCGGGCGACAGCAACCAGCAGCAAAACCTGCTCGTCATCGCCCATGCGCCGCAAGGACTCGCGCTGGCCACGGTCAACACCCGGCAGAGCTGGCTGCTCGACAGCACGGTCGGCGCCACCGCGCTCGGATCGTTGCGCAGCGGGAACTACAGCGCGCGAATCGAAGGCACGTCCTTCCGCGGCGCGCAGGGGGTGACGGCGGTAAACCAGAGTGCCGGCGTCGGCAACCAGCAGGTCAATGCTGTCGCCATCGCCATCGGCCGGAGCGCGGTAACAGCGGTCACCATCGCGCAGGCCAACGATGCCCTGCTGGGCCAGGTCGCCGCCGCGCCGGACGGACAGTCCGGCGGGCAGCCCGCCACGGGCCGCCGCACGCTGTCCATCGACGGCAGCGCCTTCAGCGGTGCCAGCGGGATTGTGCAAGTCAACCAGATTGCCGGGGTGGGCAACCGCACCAGCAACGTCGTGACCTTTGCCATCACCAACTGATGACGGGTTGCGCAAATTTCAGCGGCGCTCGCGTGGGCGACTGACTGAAACCTTGTCCGACGAGGACATTTTGGAGCATAGGAGAAACGTGATGAAAGCGACTTTTCAACTCAAGATGCTGACGCTGGCGCTGGCAGCAGGTCTGGCTTCGGGTGCAGCAATGGCCGGTAATCGTGGCGGGGAAGGCGGCGGAGATCAGCAGACCTATGCCGCCGACTTCAAGCTCGACGGCACCGTCAACCTCAACTGGACCGACAACGAGCACAGCAGCTCGACCAAGGTCAGCTACTCCAGCAAGAAGCGCAACAGCGAGTCGATCTCCACCCGCGGCCACATCGACGTGGAAGGCGACCTGATCGTCACCGGCAAGGCCGACGCCTCGGCCGACGGCAAACAGACCAGCTACTACAACAATGTGGACAATGATCCGGGGACCAAGAACAAGGCCACCATGGGCGCACACCGTGGCGATCCGAGCGTCACCGTCGGCAGCACCGGCAACTTCGGCGCCAACGTGGCGGCCGGCGACAATAACCAGCAGGAAAACACGCTGGCGCTGGCCTCGGCGGACCTGTCCTTCGTGACCGGCGGCGGCGACAAGGGCTGCGGCAACAACGGCCGTTGCGGCGGCGATAACCATCACGATCCGAAGACCACCTCGGGCGGCGCGGCCATCGCCTTCTCCTCGGGCGTACAGGATGCCGAGTTCAACCACACCAGCAACCAGGGCACCACCAATACCGCCACGCTGGGCTCCACCCTGGATATCCAGGGTAACGGCGGCATCAACGTCGCGGCCGGCGACAGCAACCAGCAGCGCAACGCCATGTCGCTGGCCAGCGCCACTTCGGCCATCCTGGCCTCGGCCACTGCGTCCAACCTGCAGGTCAACGACCACAACTGGACCGAAAACAGCTGCGGCACCACCAACACCGCCACCTTGTCCAGCGGCATTACCGCCAGCGGCAATCTGGGCCTGAACGTGGTGGCCGGCACCAACAACCAGCAGTCGAACACGCTGGTGGTGGCCTCGACCAAGTAGCTGTCCTTTAACCCAACCAGGATTGCCGCAGCGGCCGGTCCATCCCCTTCCGTCCGCTGCGGCCTTTTTCCTCCCATCACGCACGGAGAATCGCCATGCCACGCCGAATCGGATCGCGCTGGATCGCCTGCCTCCTGGGACTGGCCTTGCTGCCGTGCGCCTTCGCCGAACCGGCCACACCGGCCGCCACCCGTTTCCGCCTGCCGGCCATGACCGGCAGCGCTGTCGTCAGCAAGCGCATCAGCAGCCTGCGCGAGCTCAAGTTCACCAACATCATCGCGCAGCAGACCGACTACAGCTGCGGCGCGGCAGCGCTCGCCACCATCCTGCGCTACGCCTACGACCTGCCGGTCGGGGAACAGGAAGTGATGGAAGGCCTGTTCGTGTCGGCCGATCAGGAAGTGGTCAGGCGCAACGGTTTTTCGATGCTGGACATGAAGCGCTTTCTTGAAGCCATCGGCATGCGCGCGCGCGGCTACCAGCTCAACGCCGGACAGCTCCAGTTGATCAAGGTGCCGACCATCGCCCTGCTGGATTACAAGGGCTACCGCCATTTCGTGGTGGTGCAACGCACGACCGACGACACCGTATTCACCGCCGATCCGGCCCTGGGCAACCGCCGGGTGCCGATCAGCGATTTCCTCAAGGGCTGGAACGGCGTGCTGCTGGCCGTGATCGGCCCCAACTACAACCGTGCCAACCCTTTGCTGACGCCGCCGCAGCCCTTGTTGTCGCGCCAGATGGTCAATCCGTTCCGGCCACTGCCGGATGCGGAGTTGATGGAGTTCGGTTTTATCAAAAGCGATTTTTTCTGACCCTGGCCGTCATGGCCCGGACCGGAGCGGGGAGAAGCATCATGCGTCGACTGCCAGTGCTGCTGGCGCTGCTTGGAGCCGGAGTCAGCACCGGCCTGCAGGCCGCGCCCATGTTTCGGGAAGTCAGCAACGCCGAACTGGAGCAAATGCGCGGGCGCTACGCCGAGCCCGGCCGCATCGTCAGTTTCGGGCTGGAAATGATGACGTCGTGGCAGGGCGTGGATGGCCAGCGCCTCGCCAGCATGGTGTCGCTCAACGCCGACACCGCCACCATGAAACCGACCATCACGGTCTACACCGGCTCGTCCGGCTCCGCGCCGAGCACCGGCACGGCGGCATCCGGCGGCCAGATCGTGGGATCGGTCTCGGCGGGCGGCACGACGGGGGTTTTGCAGACAACCCAGGTTGCCGGCGATCTCAATCAGGTCGGCAACGCCCTGAGCGTGCAGGTGGTCAGGAAGGATAGCGGCGACTCGTCCTCCTCATCGCTCGCGAACGGGATGCAGCAGGTGGCCCGGATCAATTCGGCCACGACCTTGAGCCTGCCCGCCGGTACCGGCGCCACCATCGTTAGCACCAGCGGCGGCCGGCTGTCGCTGTCGCTGACCATTCCGGGCGAGGGAAGCACCACGCAGCAACTGGGCGGGGGCGGTCTGAGCCAACAGGCGCAGGTGCTCGGCAACCAGAACACCGTCACCAACATCACCCGCCTGACCGTCGGCATGGCCGCCGGCGGGGGCGGCGGCACGACCTTGCAGCAGGCTGGACTGATGCTGCGCAACTGGCCGTGACACCGGCGCGTGATCGTGCCGCCTCCGCTGGCGGTCTATTTGCCGTTCTAGCAGTGCTGGCCGGCGCCGGCATCAGGAAGCACATCATTGATG
>JASLDQ010000003.1 GCA_030151505.1 Chromobacteriaceae bacterium | reverse complement strand
CGCGGCCGCTGGATTCGGGTAAGCTTGCACGATATGGCCCTGCTAGCTGATGTGGATAACGTAGCTTCCGACGATGCAAAACCTGCCGAGTTGAGCGCGCGTGAATCGCTGGCCCCTCCTCTGACAAGTGCAGTTACCCCTGCCCGGATTGCCGAATATGCAAACATCTGAAGTTTTCGCCGCCGAAAACGTTGAAATTGAACCCATTCCTGTCGCCGCCGAAACTGCAAGCCTCGCTGTAACCGCGGTAGCTCCGGCGTCGGAGCGGTATCAATATTTCACAGAGCGTGATTTTGACCGCATTCTGCGTAATCTGGATAGTTTGCGCTCCACCGTATTCCCCCGGGACGGGCTGGATGATGGTGCCGAGCTGCGCAGTGACAAGCATTTTCCGTCGGTGTGCCTGATCGGCTTGGGGCGATGCGGTTCAAACATCGCGCTGGATGTTGCCTCGCTGGTCTACAACGCCCGCAAGTTCTACATGAGCGAGTTCGACGCCGAGGAGAAGGCGCCTGTCGAGCAAGAGCATCGCCCGGTAAGCTGGATTCGGCGCAACTTGCGTCTGGCTCCTTCCAAGACGCTCAAGCCGGTGTTCCTGATCGAACCGATGGTCATGCTGGGCGACCTCGACAAGGACATTCGCGGGCGGATCCAGTTCTCCCGCCGTGGTGAGCAGACCGGCTTTTTGGGTGACTACAACAAGATGAAAATCATGGACCTGTCCGAGGTCCATGCAGGCGGCGCGGGCAACGCACCCATTCTGGGCCAGTATCTGGCCAAGATCATCCTCAACAAGGATACCCAGCGGTTCTCCAACGCGGACTGGAAATTCATCCATTCCTACTTGATCGACTCGTGCGGCATCAAGGCCAACCAGTCACGGCTGTATTTCTACATCTTCAGCGCCGGAGGTGGCACCGGCTCGGGCATGGCGTCGGAGTTCGGTCTGGCTCAGCAGTATTCCTACATGAGCAAGACCTTCGACACCCGTACGGATGAGGTTGAAGGGGACGGCGGCCACTCTTTTGTGTTCGAACCGATCTTCACCAGCAGCATCTGCATCCTGCCGAATATTTCCAGCCGTCACGTCGAGGTGTCGGAAGCATTGCACATCAATGCCGGACGCCTGTTGTGCAAATACCTGTCGGAAGAGTGGGATTTTTCCTACAACTTCGACAGCGAAGAATCCAATGCGGAAAGCGTGATGCGCCGCATCCGGCCATGGAACGCCATGATGCTCATTTCCAATGACATCATGCGCTATGCCGAGGAAAGCGATCAGGGGTCGATCCAGAATCTGGACGTCAACGCGATGGAGCGTTACGCCAACCAGTACATTTCGCAGCAGATTTTCAACATCCTCACCGCACAGGCGGTCACGACCGACTACGATCAGGATTACTTCCGTCGCGCCGGCATCGATATCGGTGAAACCATCCGGCTGGATGCCAACGACCTCTTCATGAGTCTGGCTGGCCCGGTGGCGGTGGCATACGCGGAATCGGTCGTGTCGGATCCGGCGGTGCCGGGGCAGTACAATGGCGGCTCGCTCGACATCGACGACCTGTTCTTCCGCTCGATCGATCTGCCGCACTTCAATCAGGACACCCAGGCGATCGAGGGCATCAGCCTGCTGCCGATCGAGTCCGAGCGTTATCGCGAAGTACTGGCGCAGTACAAGAACTCGGGCTATGACGCCGCCAAATTGAGCGAGCTGTTCTTCTTCAAGAACTGTTCCTCCATCGTGGCCATCGTGTCGCTGCCCAAGGGCTACAAGCTGTCCTACATCGACCTGAACCGGCTCAAGACCCACCTCAACAGCCTGTTCCCCAACACCACGCTCAAGCGTTATGCGCTGGTGATCGGCGCATCGGCCAACCTGTCGCTGACCACGCTGGTGGTCAAGAGCCCTTGCCTGTCCGACGATTTCCTCACCCTGATCGTGGCCTTCATCAAGCGCTGCTTTGCGCACGACCAGCATCGTTTTGACGACAGCCTCGATAACGCCATCCTGGATTTCATCACGGCCGAGGAGTTCAACGAGCAGCAGCTGGATGCGATGATCAACGAGTATGAAAACCCGGCCAAGATTCTCGATACCAACTGGTACGCCATCAAGCCGATGTACGAGAAAAAGTACCGGGAGCTGATTCACGATCAAAGCAAGTTCGTGTCGATCAACGATATCCGGTTGACGCGCCACAACGTCAAGAAGGCGATCAAATACCTGCGCGAGATCTACCGTCACCGCATCGGCAGAACCCAGGTTGTATCCCTCAACAATTACGTGTCCAAGCAACAGCTGCCGGCCTTGTCGTAATTCCCTGAGTTACGACTGGCGGCCAAGCAAAAGCCCCTGCTGTTTTGGCAGGGGCTTTGTCTTTTTCGTCGACTGACAGCGCAAGACATTACATCATGTGCTGACCACCATTGGCGGCGATGTTGGCGCCGGTAATGAAACCTGCCGGTTCGGATGCCAGGAAGGCAACCAGCGCGGCAATTTCCTCGGGCTTGCCAAGGCGGCCAACCGGAATGCCCGCGATGATCTTGTTGCGCACGTCTTCCGGTACGGCCATCACCATGTCGGTGCCGATGTACCCCGGGGAAATGGTGTTGACGGTCACGCCCTTCTTGGCAACTTCCTGAGCCAGGGCCATGGTGAAGCCGTGCATGCCCGCTTTGGCGGCGGAATAATTGACCTGGCCGAACTGCCCCTTCTGGCCATTGATCGACGAGATGTTGATCACGCGGCCCCAGTTGCGTTCGACCATGCCGTCGATGACCGGTTTGGTCATGTTGAATACCGAGTCCAGATCCGTACGCAGCACCACGTCCCACGACGACTTGTCCATTTTCTTGAAGACGCCGTCCTTGGTGATGCCGGCATTGTTGACCAGCACATCGACCGGGCCGACCTCTTGGGTCACCTTGTCGATCAAAGCCGTGCAAGACTGGTCATCGGCTACGTCGCACTGATAGGCGTGCATCAGATAGCCTTTTTCCTTCATGCCGGCCAACCATGCCGTTTCCTTGCCGTGACGCGAAAACGTGGTGACGACGGTCAGGCCGGCCTCGGCCAGTGCGACGCAAATGGCGCTACCAATGCCGCCCATGCCTCCCGTAACCAGTGCGATTTTTGTCATGTGGTGTCTCCTTCTTTAGTTCTGTGACAGAAATCTTCTTACCGCTCAGCTTGCGGTCTTTTTATTAAACTAGCATGAAAAATCTCTGGCGCCAGTGGAATGGCCAGTATTACTTCGCTTTCAGCGATCGGCTCAGGCGTTGCAGGAAAGGAAGGCGGGTGCCGGACAGTTCGCCGGCCGTGTTGGCGGCGATCAGGGCGCAGCCGGGTTCGACCAGGTGCGCGCAGTTGTGGAATCGGCACTGGCCGATCAGTCCGTGCATTTCAGGGAAGAAGCGGATCAAATCCGTCACCTCGAGATGCGACAGGCCGAATTCCTGCAGGCCGGGCGAATCGATCAGCTGGCTGTCAGCGTCGAGGTGATAGAGCTCGGCATGGGTGGTGGTGTGGCGGCCGGTATCGAGCGCGGTGGAAATGTCGTTGGTGCGGGCATTGGCGTGCGGAATTAGCACGTTGGTCAGCGTCGACTTGCCCATGCCGGACTGGCCGATCAACACCGTGGTGTGGCCACGCAGGCGTTCGCGCAGCGGGCTGACATCGCCCAGTGCCGAGAGCTCCAGCACGGGGTAGCCGATCTCACGGTAAAACGCCAGCTGCGCGCGCGCGGTGGCGGTTTCGGGCAGGTCGGTCTTGTTCAGCACGATCAGCGGGATGATGTGGGCGGCTTCGGCCGCGACCAGGCAGCGGTCGAGGAATTCCTGCGAGAAGGTGGGCACGGCGGCCAGCACGATCACCAGTTGGGTCACGTTGGCGGCCATCAGCTTGGTACGGAAATCGTCCTGCCGGTACAACAGGCTCTGGCGCTCATGCGGGCGTTCGATGACGGCCTGGCCGTTGTCCTGCGCCAGGATGTCGACCCGGTCGCCACAGGCGTAGTCGGTGCGCTTGCCGCGCGTGGTGCATTCGTACTGGCGTGTGCCGGCTTCGACGATGTAGCGGCGGCCGTAGCTCTTGATGATTTGTCCGGTCAGTTGGCTCACAGGGTTAGCAGTGCCTCGATCTTGGCGGCGCAGATGAAATCGTTGCGGGTCAGGCCGCCGGCGTCGTGGGTGCTGTAGCGCAGCACGACGCGGTTGTAGTGGAGCGAAATATCCGGGTGATGGTCTTCGCGGTGCGACACCCAGGCTGTCGCATTAACGAAGGCCAGCGTCTCGTGATAGTTGGCGAAATGAAAGCTCTTGCACAACTGGCCACCGTCGAGATTCCAGCCGGGCAGGGCGGCCAGCAGCAGGGCGGCGTCTGCGGCGGACAGCGCGGTTTTGCCGGCTTGCGGCGAGCAGCGTTCGTGGGCGAGTCCGGTCATGGCGACACTCCTTGCAGGTGGGCGATACGCAGGGCGGCCGGCGGATGCGAATCGTAGAACGCCGAATGCAGCGGGTCCGGCGTCAGCGTGGCCGCGTTGTCACGATAGAGCTTGGTCAGCGCCGACACCAGCGCATCCCGATTGGCGTGGCCGGCG
>JASLDQ010000389.1 GCA_030151505.1 Chromobacteriaceae bacterium | reverse complement strand
TACATCGTCTTCGAGCGGCAGGACGAGCGCTGGCGGCCGGACCTCAAGGGCAGGAGCGCTCGGAGAGGGGGCGGCGTGAATTGACTGCTGCTTGAACGGTGCGCACGGCCTGAAAAGCCTGCGGCGCAAGCCGCTCAGTAGTGGTGCGGTACGGGCGATGTTGTTCGGGATGACCGAAGGGGCCGGCCCGGCTTGCACGGGCCTTGTGCACCATGCGCCGGCCGGGTTGGGTCGGCGGGCCTGGGCGTCACTGGGAATCTTCCGGCCTGGGGCTGCGGGCGGGCCTCCGGCTGCAGGAACGTAAACGCCAGGCGGAAGACCATTCGAGACGTCCTACACCTGGCGAATCCACCGGTTTACGCCCGCGCGGGTCGGGCCTGCTGCGGGGCTCGACATCCCGACGCAGCCTGTCGCAGCGCCATCCGCACCCCGGTGGCCGGGGGGCGTTCCCCGTTCAGTCGCCCACCACGTCCACGCCCTTGGGCGGCACGAAGCGGAAACGCTCGGCGGCGAGCTTGTGGTTTTTCTGCTGGTTGGTGAAGGCCAGCGCGGTGGTCTGGCCGAAATTGTCGGCCAGCGTCATCTTGAACAGGTTGCCGTTCTTGAAGCCCATCCGCACCCACTTGAACGTGCCCTCATGCTTGGGCAGCGCCTCCAGCCAGTCCAGTCCGTCCTGCTGGCCGATGTTTTTCAGATGGTAGTCGCGGTCGAGATTGTTGCTGCCGGCCAGCAGCGCGGCCGGGCTGGAACCGATAGCTTCGTCGAGCTTCTTGGTGGTGACCTGCTCCAGCTCCTTGTCGTACACCCACAGCCGCACGCCGTCGCCGACGATCAGCTGGTCGTAGGGCTTGACGTAGGTCCAGCGGAACTTGCCGGGGCGGGACAGTTCCAGCGTGCCGGAGGCGGTCTGCACCTGCTTGCCGCTGACGGTCTGGGTGAAATCGGCCTTGAGCGCGCGGGTGTCGGTGACGAAGCGCTTGAGCTGGGTGATGCCGTCGGCCTGGGCGGCCAGACTGCAGGCGGCCAGCGCGACGGCGGCGATGAATCGTTTCATGCGGGGTGTCCTGTCGGAACGGTGCCGCCAGTGTCGGCGGCGGGGCTGAATCGGCACTTAACGCGGGATCGCCCCGCCGGCACGTCCGGCCGGCAGGACGACGGCGGATCAGCGGAAGCGGTTGGTGATCGGGTAGCGCCAGTCCTTGCCGAAGCCGCGGTGGGTGACGCGCGGGCCGACTGGCGACTGGCGGCGCTTGTATTCGTTGATCTTGAGCAGGCGGGTGACGCGCTCCACGTCGGCGGGCAGGTAGCCCAGCGCGACGATGTCGGCGACCGAGCGGTTGTTCTCGACGTATTCGGCCATGATCGCGTCCAGCACGTCGTAGTCGGGCAGGCTGTCCTGATCGGTCTGGTCCGGCCGCAGTTCGGCCGACGGCGGGCGGGTGATGATGCGGGTCGGGATGATTTCCTCCACCGCATTGCGCCACTCGCACAACTGGTAGACCAGCGTCTTGGCCACGTCCTTCAGCACTGCGTAGCCGCCGGCCATGTCGCCGTACAGCGTGCAGTAGCCGGTGGTCATCTCGGACTTGTTGCCGGTGGTCAGCACCAGCTTGCCGGACTTGTTCGACAGCGCCATCAGCAGCGTGCCGCGGATGCGCGCTTGCAGGTTTTCTTCGGTAGTGTCGGCCGGCGCGTCGCCGAACAGCGGGCCCAGCGCGCCCATGAAGCTCTCGTACATCGGCCAGATCGCCACCTCGTCGTACTTGACCCCCAGCCGCCGCACCATGTCGCGCGAGTCATCGATGCTGATGTCGGCGGTGTAGCGCGACGGCATCATCACCGCGTGGACCTTGTCGGCCCCGAGCGCGTCGACCGCGATCGCCAGCGTCAGCGCCGAATCGACCCCGCCGGACAGGCCCAGCAGTACGCCGGGGAAGCCGTTCTTGCCGATGTAGTCGCGCACGCCGGTCACCAGCGCGCGGTACACGCTCTCGACGTTGGAGGGCAGCGCGGCCAGCGGCGCTACCTGCAGGTCGCCGCCGGCATAGTCGATCAGGCCGAGCGCGTCGTCGTAGGCCGGCAGCTGCGCGACCACTGCGCCACGCTTGTCCAGCGCGAACGAGGCGCCGTCGAACACCAGCTCGTCCTGGCCGCCGGTCAGGTTGACGTAGGCGATGGGCAGGCCGGTTTCCTCGACCCGCCAGCGCACCTGCTGCTGGCGCGTGGCGATCTTGTCGCGGTGGAAGGGCGAGGCGTTGAGCGCCACGATCAGCTCGGCGCCGGCGTCCAGCGTTTCCAGCGCCGGCTCGGGCGCCCACACGTCCTCGCAGATCAGCACGCCGATCCTGACGCCGTCCTGCTCGAACACCAGCGGCGCGACGCCGGGGCTGAAGTAGCGCACCTCGTCGAAAACCTGTTCGTTGGGCAGGCGCATCTTGTGGTACTGGCCGAGAATATGGCCGTCGCGCATCACGGTGGCGGCATTGAAACGCTCGTCGCCCTGCTGGGTCGGGTGGCCAACCACCAGGGTGATGCCGTCGATGTTCAGGAGCTCGTCCAGCGCCTGGCGCACGGCCTGATAGAAGGCCGGGCGCAACAGCAGGTCTTCCGGCGAGTAACCGGTCAGCGCGAGTTCCGGCGTGACCAGCACGTCGGCGCCCTGGGTGGCGGCTTCCGCGGCGAGGCGGGCGATCTGGGCGGCGTTGCCGGCCACATCGCCGACCACGGGATTGAACTGGGCAAGAGCGATACGCATCGAAATCGGTTCGTGAGAGCAGACAAAAGCAAATTGTAACCGCTTGGAGTAGCCATGCAGCCGGAAATTCTGGACGGGCTCGACGCCGTCGCCCCCGCGCAATGGGATGCGCTGGCCGGGGCGCAGCCCTGTCTGTCGCATGCTTTTTTGCACGCGCTGGAAAGCAGCGGCGCGGTGGGGCCGGGCAGCGGCTGGCAGCCCTGTCACCTGTTGTTGCGCGACGGCGGGGAAGTGGCGGCGGCGGCCCCGCTGTACGTCAAACACCATTCCTGGGGCGAATACGTGTTCGACTGGACGTGGGCCGAGGCCTACCAGCGGGCCGGGCGGGATTACTATCCCAAGCTACTGTGCGCGGTGCCGTTCACCCCGGTGCCGGGGCCGCGCCTGCTGGCCCGCGACGATGACGCCCGTCTCCGGCTGG
Organism: Chromobacteriaceae bacterium; assembly: GCA_030151505.1. Classification (GTDB taxonomy): domain Bacteria; phylum Pseudomonadota; class Gammaproteobacteria; order Burkholderiales; family Aquaspirillaceae; genus JASLDQ01. The sequence goes on along the minus strand of JASLDQ010000389.1, from coordinate 1,147 downwards.
CGGCCGCGCTGATCGGGCTGGCGCGCGACAAGGCGCTGTCGTCCGTGCACGTGCTGTATCCGGCCGAGGCCGACATGACCGCGCTGCTGGCGGCCGGCTTCCTGCCGCGCGACGGCGTGCAGTTCCACTGGCTCAATCGCGGCTTTGCCGATTTCGACGATTTCCTGGCCGCGCTGCAGCGCGACAAGCGCAAGAAAATCCGGCAGGAGCGGCGACGGGTGGCCGAGGCCGGCGTCACGGTGGCGGTCAAAACCGGCGCCGACATTCACGCCGCCGACTGGGCCTTCTTCCACCGCTGCTACCGCCAGACCTACCGCGACCACCGCTCGACGCCCTATCTGCCGCCGGCATTTTTTGAATCCTTCCACGCCGCCCGCCCCGGTTCCTGCGTGCTGTTCATCGCCAGCCAGAACGGCGTGCCGGTGGCCGCCAGCCTGTGCCTGCTCGACGGCGAACGGCTGTACGGCCGTTACTGGGGCTGCATCGCCGAGATCGATTGCCTGCACTTCGAACTGTGCTACTACGCCGGCATCGACTACGCCATCCGGGCCGGGCTGGCGGTGTTCGAGGGTGGCGCGCAGGGCGAACACAAACTCGCGCGCGGCTTCGATCCGGTGCCGACCCGTTCCGCCCACTGGCTGGCCGACCCGCGTTTCGCCCGCGCCATCGGCGACTGGCTCGGCCACGAGCGCCGCGCGATGCAACATCACTGGGAGGAACTGTGCCGTCACCGCGCCTGGCGATAGCCTTCGAAGTTGTGTTGCGGCAAGGAGGCGACTTGCATATAATGCGCCCCTCATCTCTGCGGAGAGATGGATGAGTGGTTTAAGTCGCACGCCTGGAAAGCGTGTTCAGGGTAATACCCTGACGGGGGTTCGAATCCCCCTCTCTCCGCCACGAATACCGAAAACCGGCCCGGCTTCATAGCCCGGCCGGTTTTTCATTGGTACATGTCCGGCCCAGAAATCAGGCGGCCGAACGGGCCTCTCGCGCAGTGATTCCGCCTGCCAGTCCGCCTTCAACAGTCCCAAATCATCATTTAACTGACTGGGTGCGCGTGCGTCTGCACCCCCGCAGCCGATCCATCCCTGCGTCGGGGCGAGGCAAACCGATAGCGCGCCGGCCAGCGTGGCGGCCGGCGATGTGC
>JASLDQ010000386.1 GCA_030151505.1 Chromobacteriaceae bacterium | reverse complement strand
ATGCCGGCGCCGCCGCCGGAATCGGAGCCGGCGATGGTCAGGGCGTGCGCGATCATGCGGTTCTTCCTTGCTGGATTTCATGGCACAGCGCGGCGGTCGCCGCGCGCGGGTCGGCGGCGGCGCAGATGGCGGACACCACGGCCACGCCGTCGACGCCGGCGGCGATCACCTCACGGGCATTGGCGAGACCGATGCCGCCGATGGCCACCGCCGGCAGCGGGCGCGTCGCCATCAGCCGGGCGAATTCGGCCAGGCCGATGACCGGCGAGGCGTCCTTCTTGGTGCCGGTCGGAAAGACCGGGCCAACGCCGAGGTAGTCGACGATGCCGGCCGGCACGGCGGCCAGATGGGCGGCGTTGGAGGTGGACAGGCCGACGATCTTGCCGGGCCCCAAGAGCGCGCGGGTGGCGGCGGGCGGCAGGTCGGACTGGCCGATGTGGACGCCGGCGGCGTCGACGGCCAGCGCCACGTCGATCTGGTCGTTGATGATGAGCGGCACGCCGCTTTCAGACAGCAGCGACTGGAGATCGCGCGCGAGCTCGAACCACGCGCGCTTTTTCCAGTCCGGCGCGCGCAGCTGCACCACGGTCGCGCCGCCGGCCACCGCCGCCTCAGTCACGCGCAGGGCCGCGTCGTGGCCGCCGCACATGGCGGGATCGAGCACCAGATAGCAGGACAGGTCAATGCGGTTCATGCCATTGCCTCCGCCAGCTGCGCCGCATCCATGCGGTAGAGCGCGTCGAGGAAGGCCGGTTCGAAACTGCCGGGGCCCCGGCTGGCGGCGACGGCGATTTCGCCGGCCACCGCCATCACCGCGCAGGCGGCGGCCACCGCGGTCAGGCGGTCGGCTGCCCCGGCAGTAAACGCGGCGACCACGCTGGAGAGGGCGCAGCCGGTGCCGACCACGCGGGTCATCAGCGGGTGGCCGAACGGCACCGCCAGCACGCGCTCGCCATCGCTGACGTAATCGATTTCGCCGGTCACGGCGACGATGGCGCCGGTCTGGCGGGCCAGGCTTTGGGCGGCTTCGATGGCCGCGTCGCTGCCGGCGGTGCTGTCCACCCCGCGCCCGGCGGCGGCGACACCGGCCAGCGACAGGATTTCGGAAGCGTTGCCGCGAATGGCGGCGGGATGCAAGGCCAGCAGTTCGCGGCAGAATCCGGTGCGCCACGCCAGGGCGCCGGCGGCGACCGGGTCGAGCGTCCACGGTGTGCCGGCCGCGTTGGCGGCGGCCACGGCCAGACGGATCGCGTCGCGCTGCGGCGCGTCCAGCGTGCCGACGTTGACCGACAGCGCGGAGGCGATGCGGGCGAACTCGCCGACTTCCTCGGCGGCCACCACCATCGCCGGCGACGCGCCCAGCGCCAGCAGCACGTTGGCGGTGAACTGGGTGACCACGCTGTTGGTCAGGCAGTGGACGAGCGGGCCGGCGGCGCGCACGCGCACGAGTTCGGCGGCGACGGTATCGGCGGACAAGCGGGTAATGGTGGCCATGTTCTCCCTCCGGGTGGATCGAGGAAGGCAGACGCATGGCGGTCGGCGCGTGCGGGCGCACGGCGGGCAGGGATGCGTCGTGACCTCCCTACGCTGGCATGATCCAGATCAGGTTCTACGGGTATGTCTCAGCCGCGGTTCTGCAACAACACCGCGACACCCCGAGTCACGCCGGAATGGCCAGAACAAACGGCACATCCCGGAAAAGAGCGGCGATTGTGCGCGTTGGCCGGTCGAGGCGTCAACGGCCGGACCGTTAGGGTTCGGCCCCCAGCGCCTCCAGCTCGATGCGGATGCGGATTTCGTCGGACACGAAGGGAATGCCGTACTTCATGCCGAAGTCGGAACGGCGGATGACGGCCGAAACCCGGGCGCCGCAAGCCGGTTTCCCCCAGTAGGGGTGCGGCTTGCAGATCAGCCGCTCGATGGTCAGCGTGAGCGGGCGGGTCACGCCGGTCATGCTGAAATCGCCGTCGGCCGCCACCGGCTGCTTGCCGTCAAACCGGAGTTTCGATGCATGGAAGCGCAAGGTCGGGTACTGGCCGACCTGGAAGAAATCCGCGCCGCGCAGCGCCTTGTCGCGGGCGGCGAAGCCCGTGTCGATGCTGGCCGCGTCGATCTCCACGTCGATGCTGCCCGTCTGCGCCTCGCGGTCGAGCATGATGCTGCCGCGGGTGGAGTTGAAACGCCCCAGCAGGTGGGAGAATCCGAAGTGCCCCACTTCAAAGTACGGATAGGTGTGACTGGGCTCGATTTCGTAATGCTCGGGCGCGGCCAGAGCCGGGGCCGCCAGCAGGGTCAGCAGGGTGAGACGAAGCATGGCGGTTCCACCGACAGGATGACGATGGCTGATTTATAGCTCAGCAGCCGGCTTCGCCGGCGGCATCGAGCAGCACCAGCCCGGTCGGCGTTTCGACCTCGACGCCGGCATTGACGCGGCGGGACTTGCCGCTCTCGGCGCCGCCGGGCCGGGCGGTAACGGTCACGCGCACGCCGTCTTCGCCGCCGAACACCTGCACCGCCGCCTGGCCACCGGGCAGACTCTCGCCCGTGGCGCTGACGCGGCTCAGCTTGACCACCCGGTCGTTGAGCTTGAGCCGGGCATCGCCCGAGGCGGAGGCGGCGAACAGCGTGCCGCCGGCCGGCTGGGTCAGCGTCATGCCGCAGCCGCGCAGGTCGAGTTCCGTTTTGGTCATCGCCTGCACCCGCAACGCGGGGACGGGAGGCATGGTGCTGGCGCAGGCGCTCAGCAACAGGACGGCGGACAGGCTGGCGAGACGGAACATGGAAGGACTCCAACGGAAACGGTGCAGGATTATGGATGAAAAAAGCCCGGATTTCTCCGGGCTTTGGGGACGGGGCATCTCAGTCGGCCGGGATCAGAAGGCCGGGACGATGGCGCCCTTGTACTTTTCCTGCAGGAATTTCTTCACGTCGGCGCCGGTCAGGGCGGCGGCCAGCTTCTTGATGGCCGGCGAGTTGGCGTTGTCGGCGCGCGAAACCAGGATGTTGGCGTACGGCGACTTGCTGCCTTCGATGAACAGCGCATCCTTGGTCGGCACCAGCTTGGCTTCCAGCGCGTAGTTGGTGTTGATCAGGGCCAGATCGACCTGACCGAGCACGCGCGGCAGGGTGGCGGCTTCCAGTTCGCGGATCTTGAACTTCTTCGGATTCGAGACGATGTCCTTCGGCGTGGACGCGATGTTGTTCGAGTCCTTCAGCTTGATCAGGCCGTTCTGGGCCAAGAGGATCAGCGCGCGGCCGGCGTTGGACGGATCGTTCGGGATGGCGATGGTCGCGCCCGACTTCAGGTCGGCCACTTTCTTGACCTTGGTCGAGTAGGCGCCGAACGGTTCGACGTGCACGGCCACGACCGGCACCAGCGTGGTGCCCTTGTTCTTGTTGAACTCGTCCAGGTAAGGCTTGTGCTGGAAGAAGTTGGCGTCCAGGCGCTTTTCGGCGACCTGCACGTTGGGCTGCACGTAGTCGGTGAACACCTTGACGTCCAGCTCGACGCCTTCCTTGGCGAGCTTGGGCTTCACGAACTCGAGGATTTCGGCGTGCGGCACGGCGGTGGCGGCCACCGACAGCTTCTCGGCGTGGGCGGCGGCGCTGAACGCCAGAGCCGAAGCGACCAGAACGGACAGAACTTTCTTGGACATGTTGAGCTTCCTTGTAGTCGGTTGCGAACCGTGGGTTTGTTTGCTGCTTACTTGCGGGTAAAGCGGATCACCAGCCAGTCGCCCAGTACCTGCAGCACCTGCACCAGCAGGATCAGGATGGCGACGGTCACGATCATCACCTCGGTCTGGAAGCGCTGGTAGCCGAAGCGGATCGCCAGATCCCCCAGCCCGCCGCCGCCGATGACGCCGGACATGGCGGCATAGGACACCAGCGTGATCGCGGTGACGGTGACGGCGGCCAGCAGGCCGGGCAAGGCTTCGGGCAGCAGCGCGCCGATGATGATCTGGTGCGTCTTGGCTCCCATCGCCTGACAGGCCTCGACCACGCCGCGGTCGATTTCGAGCAGCACGTTCTCCACCAGCCGGGCGAAGAACGGCGTGGCGCCGACCACCAACGGCGGAATCGCGCCCTCGACCCCGATGGAAGAGCCGATCAGCCAGACGGTGAACGGAATCATCACGATCAGCAGGATCACGAACGGCACCGAGCGCAGCACGTTGGAGACGAGCGACAGCACCACGTAAATGCCGCGGTTTTCCAGCAGCTGGCGCTTGCTGGTGACGAACAGCAGCACGCCCAGCGGCAGGCCAAGCAGGACGGTGAACAGCAGCGAGAAGCCGGTCATCGTCAGCGTGTCGATGGTGGCCTCGCTGATGTCGGCCCAGTCGATTACCGAAAAATCCATCAGTTGAGTACCTCGTAGTGGATGCCATGGCGCGCAAACGATGCCGCGAGCTGGTCCTTGTTCAGTTCGTCGCCCACCAGTTCGACCAGCAGCTGGCCGTAGGGCGTGTCCTTGATGCGGCCGATGCTGCCCTGCAGGATGTTGAGCCGCACGTTGGTTTCCAGCATCACCGCGCTGAGGATCGGCTGATAGGTGGTGTCGCCGGTGAAGGTCAGCTTCAGCAGCGGGCCCTTGGCCTGGTCGCGCAACAGCGTCCACTCGGCCGCGTCGATGCCGCTGCCCTCGGCCACCAGCAGTTGCGTGACGGGGCGCTGCGGATGCAGGAACACGTCGGCGACATTGCCGGTCTCAACGATCTCGCCGCCCTCGATCACCGCGACGCGGTCGCAGATCGCGCGGATCACCTGCATCTCGTGCGTGATCAGCACGATGGTGAGGCCGAGGCGGCGGTTGATGTCGAGCAAAAGCCGCAGGATCGACTGGGTGGTTTCCGGGTCGAGCGCCGAGGTCGCCTCGTCGCACAACAGCACGTCCGGGTGGTTGGCCAGCGCGCGGGCGATGCCGACACGCTGCTTCTGCCCGCCGGAGAGCTGCGACGGATACTTGTCGCGCTGCTCGCGCAGGCCGACCAGTTCCAGCAGCTCGTCCACCCGCGCGTCCATTTCGGCCGCGCTGTACTTGCCGGCCAGCTTGAGCGGAAAGCGGATGTTGGCGGCGACGGTCTTGGCACTGAGCAGGTTGAAGTGCTGGAACACCATGCCGACTCGCTGGCGCAGCTTTTGCAGGCCGGCGCTGTCGAGCGCGGTGATGTCCTCGCCGTCGAGCAGGATGCGCCCGGACGACGGGCGTTCGAGCAGGTTGAGCGTGCGGATCAGCGTGCTCTTGCCGGCACCGGAGCGGCCGATGACGCCGAAGACCTCGCCCTTGGCGATGTCGAGCCGGATATCGCGCAGCGCCGGAACGAGCCGGCCGCCGACTTCATAGCTTTTGCTGACGTTTTCTATGGTTATCACAGTAAATATCGCTGTATTCCCCGCTTCAAAAAGCAGGCAAAACTTGTATTTTGCCCGAAATTAGCAGGGTTGACCGAGATAAAGAAATGATTCCGGACGCTTTCATCATTCCCTTCGGCTATATGTGAAACATCTCTTAGTACATACAGGCGTAAAAAGGGAATCGGTCATCGACATGGCGGCTGCCATGCACGCGAAAGAGAGAGCGTGATGAGCTAGCTCTGCCCGCCCGGCGAGGCGCCGTAAGATGGCTTGTGGAATTCGCCCCACCCAGCCGGCGTGATGGCACTCCATGCATGATGCGCGTAACCGGCAAGGTCAGCAGGTACCGGCGCGGATTAGACGTCGCCGGCCAGCCTCGGATAGCACGAATGAAGCGGCGCAACGTGTTGAATGTCTGACGTCACTCCATAAGCCTTGCCGATCACCATCGATCCTGATCTGTTACTGGTAGAGAGCCTGGCAAACCCGACAAAAGAATCGTCTAACCGGAGCACAAGGGCATCACACTGCCCCTGCCACCTAAGCTCAGGATGAGCCCAAACAGCTTGGTGATGTGCTTTACGCTGAGCCAGGATCGCCGGAGCGGTCGTTCGCGGTTGCGGTCGGCCAGACCCGCCCAAGGGCTTGAGCGCACAGTAAAAGGCGCGCCAAGAGGCTACGGAACGATAACGCCGCCGGCGTGTCCGAAGTTTAAGGCCACTTGCCGTCAGGATGAGGCAGAAAGGATTGTTTAGATGATTACCGGACTGACCCACCGCCAGCTCTCAGACTACCAAGGCATGCAGGCGCGCATCCGCGCCACCGAGGCCGTGCCGGTACTCCTGCGCTACGCCCGATCGACCGACATCGTGCAGCACGACGCCGAAGTCCGTGCCCGGCGCAACGACTTACAAGCCCGGCGCGAGCTGGCCGAAGCCACCAGCGACCCGTTCTGACGCGCGCCAGGCGCTAATCTGATGTCCAGACAGCCGGAGTGGTTGCATGGCCGAAAGGCCTGAAAGGATCGTGAGTTCGCGTGAAAGAGGCGAAACCTGTACCGACTTGAACCGGAAGCAAATAGCCGCCGACCCGCGCGACGGCTTAGACGGCAGTCGAGTGCAGGTTTGCCATGCAGGATGGGGGCCTGAAATTTTGCAAGTAGCGTGCGGACACCTTGTGGACACTCTTGCGGCAGGCACACAAAGGAAAAGGGGTCACACAATTGTGCAACCCCTTGATTTTTATCTGGTGCGACGAGCGGGAATCGAACCCGCACGCCTTTCGGCACGGGATTTTAAGTCCCGGGTGTCTACCAATTCCACCATCGTCGCGCACCGTTTCGTGAAGGCGCCGAACGGCGCTGCGAAGAACGAATTATAACGGCCCCACCCGGCTCCAGACCAGATGCTTCGGGCTGGTCTTGCCGGGGAAAAGACAAGAAAAAAGCCAGCATCATGCTGGCTTGGTTCTGGAGGCGGGGGTCGGAATCGAACCGGCGTAGACGGCTTTGCAGGCCGCTGCATAACCACTTTGCTACCCCGCCATGACTGGCGTCGAAAAGTGAATCTTTTCGAAAGAAACTGGAGCGGGAAACGAGGCTCGAACTCGCGACCTCAACCTTGGCAAGGTTGCACTCTACCAACTGAGCTATTCCCGCAGAGGGTGAAACTATTGAACCGGTGGGCTGGAGCGGGAAACGAGA
>JASLDQ010000382.1 GCA_030151505.1 Chromobacteriaceae bacterium | reverse complement strand
GGTCACGGCCTGCGCACCGGATTCGCATGCTTGGCGCACATAGGCGGCATGGCCCATCACCGCCTTCATCACGTTGACCGACACGATGCCGTTGCCGTCGGCGAGCGCCAGCGCCTGTTTGACTTCGCGGTCGAGCGCAATCAGGTTGAGGCGGTCGTAGTCTTCGGTGCCCTTGGCGAACTTGGATTCCTCCATCAGGTCTTCGTGCAGGTGGCGCAGGTCCACGCTGGCGATCGTGCCCACGGCACCTTCGCGCGCCACCGAGCCTGCCAGCCGGTGCGCAGAGATCCCCACCCCCATGCCGCCCTGAATGACGGGTGTGAACTCGCGGTTCTGGATGACGAGAGGGGGGAGAGAAGAGTCAGACATTGAGAAATCCGGTTTTAGAGTAAAGATTCGAACGAGGGCGGATTGGAGCCGATACGGTCGGAGGCGTCAACCCTGAGGGACGGACGGGGAGGAAAATTCGCGTTAAAATCGCGCAATCTGCTGATTTTTCTGGCTTTGCGATGACCACAACCACGACTGTTATTGATCCTGCCGCGCAAAAAGCGCGCCATAATGCTAACAAACTTGCCAAGCGTCTGCGTCATTATGTTGGGGACGCCATCAACGATTTCAACATGATAGAAGCGGGCGACCGCGTCATGGTGTGTCTGTCGGGCGGCAAGGACAGCTACGCGCTGCTCGACATCCTGCTGGGACTGCAAAAGTCCGCCCCCATCGATTTCAGCATTGTCGCCGTCAATCTCGACCAGAAACAGCCGGGCTTTCCCGAACACGTGCTGCCGCAGTACCTCGAATGCATCGGCGTCGAGTACCGCATCGTCGAGGAAGACACCTACAGCATCGTGAAACGCGTGGTCGAGGAAGGCAAGACCACCTGCGCGCTGTGCTCGCGCCTGCGTCGCGGCATCCTCTACCGCGTGGCCGACGAGCTGGGCGCGACCAAGATCGCGCTGGGCCACCACCGCGACGACATCCTCGAAACCCTGTTCCTCAACATGTTCTACGGCGGCAAGCTCAAGGCCATGCCGCCCAAGCTCTGCAGCGACGACGGTCGCCACGTGGTGATCCGCCCGCTGGCCTACTGCCGCGAGAAGGACCTGATCCGCTACGCCGAGCTGCGCGAATTCCCGATCATCCCGTGCAATCTGTGCGGCTCGCAGCCCAACCTGCAGCGCCAGGTCATCAAGGAGATGCTCACCGGCTGGGACAAGCGCTTCCCGGGACGGATCGAAACCATGTTCCGCAGCCTGCAGAACGTCGTGCCCTCGCACCTGGCCGATACCGGCCTGTTCGACTTCACCGGACTGCGGGCCGGCGACGCGCCGCCGGCCGAGGGCGGCGACACCGCCTTCGACCGGGAAACCTTCCACGACCCCGAAGCGGAAGTGTTCGACGACGAGGACGCGCCGGCCGCGCCGCGCCGGCCGGTCATCAGCATTCTGGACTCCCGTCCCAAGGGAGATGAGCGTGCCTGAGTTCCGCCGCCGCGTGCGCGGTCCCCGCCAGGCCTTCCCCGCCGTCGAGGTCAGCGACGACGGCAAGACCCGCGCGCTCTATCTGGGCTCGCGCACGGTCCAGAGCGAGATGAGTCTGGCCGACCCGACCGCCCTGCTCCTGTCCTACACCCGTTCGATGATGGGCTGCCTGCTGTTCAATCCGGCCCCGCGCCGGGTGCTGCAGATCGGCCTGGGCGGCGGCTCGCTCACCCGCTTCATCTACCACCGCCTGCCCGGTGCGGTCAGCGACGTGGTCGAGATCAACCCGCAGGTGGTCAACATCGCCCGCAGCCTGTTCCAGGTGCCGCCGGACGACGAACGGCTGACCGTGCAGCTAGCCGACGGCGTCGAGTTCGTCCAGCACTGCACCGGGGAATACGACCTGATCCTGGTCGATGCCTTCGACGGCCAGGACATCATCACCGCGATGGTGGAGGAGCCTTTCCTGCATGATTGCCGGCAGGCCCTGAGCGAGGCCGGCATGGTGGCGATCAATCTGTGGAGCGGCCATCCGCACTACCGCCGCCACGTCGACACGCTGCGGCACGCCTTCGACGGCAAGGTATTGCTGCTGCCGGCCAGCACCCACGGCAACCTCGTTGCCATGGCCTTCCGCACCACGCCCGGCCCGTTGCGCTGGGAAGCGCTGGACAAGGTCGCGGCCAAGCTGGAAACCGAATACCGGCTGGAGTTCCCCGCCTTCGTCGCCGCGCTCAGGCGCGACAACGAGCACACCGCCAGCAAGCTGGTGCTGTAGGCGCGCGCGCATAAAAACAAGCAAAGTCAGGGGACAGGGAATGCCGCGGCGCCATCCGGCCGTCAGGCCCGGATTCCCAGCGCGTACAGCACGGCGAACAGCGCCGACGAGATCAGCAGCGCCTGCGCCAGCGTGACCGCCCACTCGCGCAGGCTGCGGCGCTGCTCGCTCGAAAACAGCCAGCGGTAGAGCGCCAGCAGCACGAAGGCGAGCACGAAGAATTTGAACAGGCGGCCGAACATGGCGATCCGACAGGAATCAGGACCGCGCGATTGTCCGGCCCTCATCCCGCCCGCGCAAGCCGATGACGGTATAATCGAGGTCACCCCCCTGTTTTTGCCTCTCGCATCGGCAATATGACCTCACAACACAACTCCGTCGGCATCGTCGTGCCGCAAAGCGCGCATTTCGACACGCCGCTCGAACTCGCCTCCGGCTGCCGGCTCGAACAGTACGACCTGATGTTCGAGACCTACGGCACGCTCAATGCCGACGCCAGCAACGCCATCCTGATCTGCCATGCGCTGTCCGGCCACCACCATGTCGCCGGACGCCACCGTCCCGACGACAAGGCTGCCGGCTGGTGGGACAACATGGTCGGCCCCGGCAAGCCGATCGACACGTCGCGCTTCTTCGTGGTCGGCCTCAACAACCTCGGCGGCTGCCACGGCTCGACCGGCCCCTCGTCGATCGACCCGGCCACCGGCCAGCCCTGGGGTTCGCGCTTCCCGGTCGTCACCGTGGCCGACTGGGTCACCGCGCAGGCGCGGCTGGCCGACCGGCTCGGCATCGGGCGCTGGGCGGCGGTCATCGGCGGCAGCCTCGGCGGGATGCAGGCGCTGCAGTGGACCCTGAGCCACCCCGAACGGGTCGGCCACGCGCTGGTCATCGCCTCGGCCCCCAAGCTCACCGCGCAGAACATCGCCTTCAACGACGTGGCGCGTCAGGCCATCCTGACCGACCCGGATTTCCATGGCGGCGACTTCTACCGCCACGATGCCATCCCGCGCCGCGGCTTGCGGCTGGCGCGCATGCTCGGCCACATCACCTATCTGTCCGACGATGGCATGGGCGAGAAATTCGGCCGCATGCTGCGTTCGGGCGAGTACAAGTTCAGCTATGAGGTCGAGTTCGAAATCGAGAGCTACCTGCGCTATCAGGGCGACAAGTTCTCCGACTACTTCGACGCCAACACCTATCTGTTGATGACCAAGGCGCTCGACTATTTCGACCCGGCCAAGGACTACGGAGGCGATCTGGTCGTCGCGCTGAAGAAGGCGCAGGCGCGTTTTCTGGTGGCGAGCTTCACCTCGGACTGGCGCTTCAGCCCGGAGCGCTCGAAGGAGCTGGTCAAGGCGCTGGTGGATGCCGAGCGGCAGGTCGCCTACGCCGAGATCGAATCGGTCCACGGCCACGACGCCTTCCTGATGACCGACCCGCCCTACGTCGCCCTGATGCGGGCCTACCTGAACAACGTCGCACTGGAGGTCGGCGCATGAACTCCACACTCCGTCCCGACCTGCAGCTGATCGCCGACTGGATCCGCCCCAAGAGCCGCGTGCTCGATCTGGGCTGCGGCGACGGCGCGCTGCTGGCCTATCTGCAGCAACACAAGAACGTCAGCGGCTACGGCGTCGAAATCGACGTGGACAACGTGGTCGCCGGCGTCGCCGCCGGCATCAACGTCCTGCAGGGCGACCTCGAAGCCGGCCTGTCCACCTTCGAGGCCGACCGCTTCGACACCGTGGTGCTGTCGCAGACCATCCAGGCCATGCACCATACCGAAGAGATTCTGGTTGACATGCTGCGGGTGGCCGGCGAGGCCATCGTCACCTTCCCCAACTTCGGCTACTGGCGCAACCGCGTGCAGATCCTGCAAGGCCGCATGCCGGTGTCCGAGCGCATGCCCTACCAGTGGTACAACACCCCCAACATCCACTGGTGCATGCTGGGCGACTTCGACGCCTTGTGCGCCAAGAACAACATCCGCGTGCGCGAGCGGCGGGTGATGACCGGCGGCAAGACCATCAACTTCATGCCCAATCTGCTCGGCAGCCTGGCCTTCTACCGCGTCAGCCGCTGACGCCCGCGCCACGGCCCGCCCATTCGACGCGCACCTCCCCGGTGCGCGTTTTTGTTGCTGGCCGCCCTCCTCCGGATCGCCCCTTTGCCGCTGGCATCCGCCCAGCCCCTCCTTCACCTCAAGCTCGGGTGGCGGCGGATGCGTTTGGAGTCATCGGCGCTGCCGCTCCGTTTCCCGCCACAAGGGCCGCAGACAGCCCGTCGTCCCGCCGGCCCGGCCCAGTCGTTTAATATATTAAAAACCATTGCAGCATTTTATTAGACGGATGCTAGGATAAGCGGAGACTGAACCGCCCGGCGGGCCGGCCTGCCGGCGGTTTCCCTTGACGCGGATGGAGCCCGAGATGAACAACGCCGAACTGCAGCAACGCAAGGAAGCCGCGACCCCGCGCGGCGTGGGGATCATGGGCAACTTCTACGCTGCCCGGGCCAAGAACGCCGAGGTCTGGGATGTGGAGGGAAACCGCTACATCGACTTCGCCGGCGGCATCGGCGTGCTCAACACCGGCCATCTGCACGACAAGGTGCAGGCGGCGGTGACGGCGCAACTGGCGCGCTTCTCCCACACCTGCTATCAGGTCGTGCCCTACGAGCTGTACGTGTCGGTGGCGGAAAAGCTCAACCGGCTGACGCCGGGCAGCCACGCCAAGAAGACCGCCTTCTTCACCTCCGGCGCCGAAGCGGTGGAAAACGCGGTCAAGATCGCCCGCTGCCACACCGGCCGGCCCGGCGTGATCGCCTTCTACGGCGGCTACCACGGCCGCACCAACATGACCCTGGGCCTGACCGGCAAGGTCGCGCCCTACAAGCTCGGTTTCGGCCCCTTTCCCGCCGACGTGTTCCATGCGCCCTACCCCAATGCGCTGCACGGCGTGTCGGAACAGGACGCGCTCGACGGGCTGCACAAGCTGTTCAAATGCGACATCGACCCCCACCGCGTGGCCGCCATCATCGTCGAGCCGATCCAGGGCGAAGGCGGCTTCAACGTCACGCCGTTTTCCTTCCTGCACCAGCTGCGCCGCCTGTGCGACGAGAACGGCATCCTGCTGATCGCGGACGAGGTGCAGACCGGCTTCGCCCGCACCGGCCGCCTGTTCGCGATGGAGCATTCCGGCGTGATCCCCGACCTGATGACCACCGCCAAATCGCTGGCCGGCGGCTTTCCGCTCTCGGCCGTCACCGGCCGGGCCGAAATCATGGACGCGCCCGCGCCGGGCGGGCTGGGCGGCACCTACGCCGGCAACCCGCTGGCACTGGCGGCGGCCGAGGCGGTGTTCGAGGTGATTGCCGCCGAACGGCTGTGCGAACGGGCGCAGGCACTGGGCGAGCGACTGCTGACGCGGCTGGAAAGCCTGCGCGCGGCTGTGCCGCAGATCGCCGAGGTGCGCGGTCTGGGCGGGATGCTGGCGGTGGAGTTCATGCAGCCGGGCTCGCACACGCCGGACGCCGACACGCCGAAGAAAGTGCAGCAGCACGCGCTGGCGCACGGACTGATCCTGCTGAGTTGCGGCACCCACTACAATGTGCTGCGCTTCCTGTTCCCGCTGACCATCGAGGACGGCGTGTTCGCCGAAGCGCTGGACATACTGGAAGCGGCGCTGCGGGCCGGCTAGCCTGCAAGGCGATACCTGCTCGCTCGCGCCAGCCGCGCCTTTACGTTTTTTCTGCACGGACACCGATATGCTGAACCTGAAAGACCCGAGCCTCCTGCGCCAGCAGGGCTTTATCGACGGCCAGTGGTGCGACGCCGACGGCGGCGACACCCTCGCGGTGGACAACCCGGCCACTGGCGAAATCATCGCCACCGTGCCGAAGATGGGCGCGGCCGAGACCCGCCGCGCGATCGAAGCAGCCGAGCGCGCCTGGCCGGCCTGGAAGAAAAAAACCGCCAAGGAACGCGCCACCGTCCTGCGCCGCTGGTTCGACCTGATGATGGCCGCACAGGACGACCTGGCCGTCATCCTGACCGCCGAACAGGGCAAGCCGCTGGCCGAGGCCCGCGGCGAGATCGCCTACGGCGCGAGCTATCTGGAGTGGTACGCCGAGGAAGCCCGCCGCATCTACGGCGACACCGTGCCCACCCACCAGGCCGACAAGCGCGTACTGGTGCTGAAGGAGCCGATCGGCGTGTGCGCGGCGGTGACGCCGTGGAACTTCCCCAACGCGATGATCACGCGCAAGGCCGGCCCGGCGCTGGCGGCCGGCTGCCCGATCGTGCTCAAGCCCGCCAGCCAGACCCCGCTGTCGGCGCTGGCGATAGCTGTGCTGGCCGAGCGCGCCGGCGTGCCGGCCGGGGTGTTCAATGTGGTGACCGGTTCGGCCGCGGCCATCGGCGGCGAGCTGACCGCCAATCCGGCGGTGCGCAAGTTCTCCTTCACCGGCTCGACCGAAATCGGCCGCCAGCTGATCGCGCAGTGTGCGCCGACGGTGAAGAAGGTGTCGATGGAACTGGGCGGCAACGCGCCCTTCATCGTGTTCGACGACGCCGATCTGGACGCGGCGGTGGAAGGCGCGATGATCAGCAAGTACCGCAACGCCGGCCAGACCTGCGTCTGCGCCAACCGCCTCTACATACAGGCCGGGGTATACGACGCCTTCGCCGCCAAGTTCGCCGAGGCCGTCTCCCGCCTCCAGGTCGGCGACGGCTTCGCCGCCGGCGTCACCCAGGGGCCGCTGATCGACCACAAGGCCGTGGCCAAGGTGGAAGAACACATCGCCGACGCATTGCACAAAGGGGCAACCCTGCTCGCCGGCGGCCAGCGCCACGATCTGGGCGGGCGTTTCTTCGAGCCGACCGTGCTGACCGGCGTGACCCAGGCGATGAAGGTCGCGCGCGAGGAAACCTTCGGCCCGCTGGCGCCGCTGTTCAAGTTCCATGACGAAGCCGAGGTGATCGGCATGGCCAACGCCACCGAGTTCGGCCTGGCCAGCTATTTCTACAGCCGCGACATCGGCCGCATCTGGCGCGTGGCCGAGGGGCTGGAGTACGGCATGGTCGGCATCAATACCGGCATCATCTCCAACGAGGCCGCGCCGTTCGGCGGGGTGAAACAGTCCGGGCTGGGGCGCGAAGGCTCGCACTTCGGCATCGACGACTATCTGGAAATCAAGTACCTGCTGCTGGCCGGGCTGGATCGCTGAACCGGGGACCACCGGCTCGCCGCACATCTGGCCGGCCTCCAGGCGGCGGCAGCCGCTGGGCCGCGCCACCCCCGGTGCATCAGCAACGAAAAAGACAACGCCACTTTTGCGAAAAAGTGGCGTTTTTCATGCCCGATCGCGACAAGTTACTGAATGAATCAAATTGTCATTGATTGCAATCAAGATCGGCGAAACCAAGCTCCATATGATGATGACTATCGATAAAAAGCCAAAAATGCATTAATCATGCACGGCTTCCACCCGGTTTACTGTCCGTCAAGGAGCACACATGCTGAACCGCACCCTCAAATTTTCCGCAGCCCTCGTGCTGATCGGCAGCGCCGGCTGGGCACTGGCGGTCGACAGCGAACCGATTCAGCCGATTCAGCCAGCCAAGATCACCCAGCCGGCCAAGGTCGAGCTGGGCAAGAAACTGTGGTTTGAACCGCGCCTGTCCCGCTCCGGCTTCATCTCGTGCAACTCCTGTCACAACCTGAGCATGGGCGGGTCGGACAACCTGAAGACCTCCATCGGCCACAACTGGCAAAAAGGCCCGATCAACTCGCCGACTGTGCTGAACTCTACCCTGAACGTGGCCCAGTTCTGGGATGGCCGCGCGAAGGACCTGAAGGAGCAGGCCGGCGGCCCGATCGCCAACCCGGGTGAAATGGCCTCGACCCACACCCTCGCCGTCGACGTGCTGCGCTCGATCCCGCAATACCGCACCGAGTTCGCCCAGGTGTTCGGCTCCGACAAGATCGACATCGACCGCATCACCGACGCCATTGCCGCCTTCGAGGACACGCTGGTCACCCCCAACGCCCGCTTCGACCAGTGGCTGAAGGGCAACAAGAAGGTGCTGAGCGCGCAGGAGCTGGCTGGCTACCAGCTGTTCAAGAGCAGCGGCTGCGTCGCCTGCCACAACGGCCCGGCCGTGGGCGGCGCCTCGTTCCAGAAAATGGGCCTGGTGCAGCCGTACAAGACCGACAACGCCGCCATCGGCCGCGCCGCCGTCACCGGCAACGATGCCGACCGCTTCAACTTCAAGGTGCCGACCCTGCGCAACGTCGAGCTGACCTATCCGTACTTCCACGACGGCGCGGCCGACACGCTGGAGCAGGCGGTGGACGTGATGGGCCGCCTGCAGCTGGGCCGCCACTTCAGCAAGGAAGAAAACGCCAACATCGTCGCCTTCCTCAAGACCCTGACCGGCGACCAGCCGCGACTGGAACTGCCGATCCTGCCGCCGTCGCACAACTCGACCCCGCGCGCCCAGCCTTTCGACTGACCTGCCCGGCCCCATCGCCCGCCTAGCCCCGCCCCACGCGGGGCTTTTTTGTGCGCGGCCCCCCCTGCTCACCGTCTAGCCGCGCCTCTCGTCCCTTCCGGTTTCATAAATCCTGCATGGTTTTGCATCGAGCCTGTCATCAAGCGCTGCTACTTTTCTGACCAAACAAGGACAAATAAATATTTTGAATCACATGACATGACTCACCACTGACCAGGAGCCGTCCGCCATGCCGAACCTGACCGCCGCCTCGTTGTCCCATGCAATCTGCCGTGAACTTGAAGTCGTGTGTGAACGATTGCGGCTCCACGAAGCCGCCCTGAGCAACCTGCTCGACATGCTGGAACCGGACGATGACAACGACGGTCTGCTGCCGGAAGGCGGGCTGGCATGACGATCCGGCGCCGATTGATTCTGCTGGTCCTGCTCGGGCTGCTGTCACTCGCCGGAGTGGGATTCGTCGGCTGGCAGAGCACGGAGCTGGCCACCGAGACCATGGATCGGGTATCGAGCGTGCATGTGCCGGCCCTGCATCAACTGGGGCAAATCCAGGAAGTGAGCGCCGACATCCGGGCCGCGCAATATGGCGTGCTGGCGGATGGTTCGGCGCCGACGCCGGAGTGGGTGCAACAGACCCGCGCGGCGCTGGCCAAAAGGTGGGCGCGGCTGGAGACCGAGCAGCAGGCTTTCACCGCGCTGCGCCTCAGCCCGGAAGTTCGGGCGGCATGGACCGCGCTGGCCCCCACGCTGCAGGCCTGGCAGAAAACTGGAGAGCAACTGGATAGCTTGCTGGCCGAGGCCGAAACCGATCCCCGCGAGCTTGAACAGTACCGCGCACGCCTGCTCGAGAACGAAGCGCACACGCAGGCGCTGGCGCGGGAACTCGACCGGATGACGCACGTGACGCTGCGCAAGGTGAAGAGTGTCCAGGCGGGCCAGAGCGAGCGCATGTTCGCCCTCCAGACCGCGATGCGGGTGATGCTGGTCATCGCGGTGCTGGGCTTCGTCGGGGTCGCCCAGTGGATCGTCCGGTCCATCGTCCGCCCCCTGGACGCGCTGCGCGAAGCCACCGAGACGATACGGCAGGACCTCGACCTGAGCCGGCGCAGCCCGGTGAGCGGCCGGGACGAGATCGCCCGCACGGTGCAGGCCTTCAACGGCCTGCTCGACACGCTCCACGGCAGCCTGCGCCTGATCGCACGGGAGGGCGAACAGGTGGAACAAGTCGCCTGCGAAGTGGCGGGGGCGGCGCAGCAGATCGCCAGCGCCACCGAAATGGAAAGCCAGTCGGCCGGCAACATGGCTGCAGCGGTCGAGGAGATGCTGACCAGCATCGCGCAGATCACCGACAACGCCAGTTTTGCGCTGCAAAGCGCCGAAAACGCGCAGGTGATGGCCTCCAGCAGCGACCGGGTCATCACCCAGGCCGCGCAGGAAATCAGCAAGATGGTCAAGGCGATCCAGACCTCGGCGCAGGACGTATCGGCGCTGGCGGCGCGCACCGATGAGATCAGCCGCATCGTGCAGATGATCGCCGGGGTGGCCGAACAAACCAATCTGCTCGCCCTCAACGCCGCGATCGAAGCCGCCCGCGCCGGGGAATCGGGCCGGGGCTTTGCGGTGGTCGCGGACGAGGTGCGCCTCCTGGCGGAAAAGACCCGGACGGCGACCGGTGAAATCGGCGAAACCATCCAGTGGGTGCAGCAGCAAACCCGCCGCGCCGCCGACAACCTGCTGCAGGGAGAAAAACTGGTCAGCTTCGGCGTGACGCTGGTGGGCGGGCTGGTCCAGCCGCTGGGCAAGCTGCGCGACGGCGCGGTGGCCTCGCATGCCGAGCTGAGCGAACTCAGCTCGGCGCTCAAGGCGCAGTCGGAATCAGGCCGCTACATCGGCGAGAACGTCGAGGTGCTGGCAAGCATCTCCAGCGAAAACAGTGCCGCCGCCGTGCAGTCCGCCACGGCGGCGCAACGGTTGCACGCGTCGGCGCAAACCATGCAGACCCAGTTGGCCAAGTTTGTGCTTTAACCCCGGCGGCCCGGTGCCCGGCCCGCCCAACCGGCCGCCTTTCCTGTCGCCGGGCGGCATCGTTGACGGTGGTTTGCCTGATCGGTCCATGCGGGGCAAAATGCCCTCCTCCACGGCCCCCCGGCCGGCATCCGATCAATTTCGCGGCTTGCGACGCCTTGCTGCGCGCCGGGGCCGCCCGACTCCGACTACGCCTCATGAAAATCGCCACCTGGAACGTCAATTCGCTCAAGGTCCGCCTGCCGCAAGTCCTCGACTGGCTCGCCGCCAATCCGGTCGACGTGCTGTGCCTGCAGGAACTCAAGCTCGACGACCCCGCCTTTCCGCAGGCCGAGATCGAAGCCGCCGGCTATCGCGCGGTCTGGCACGGCCAGAAAACCTATAACGGGGTCGCCATCCTCGCGCGCGCGCCGCTGGAACTCGCCGAGGTCGAGTCCGGCATGGCCGGCTTCGACGACGAACAGCGCCGGGTCATCACCGCCACCATCGACGGCGTGCGGGTGATCTGCGCCTACTTCGTCAACGGTGAGGCGGTGGGCTCGGACAAGTACGACTACAAGCTGCGCTGGCTGGCAGCGATGGAGACGCATCTGGCCGCGCAGCTGGCGGGCCATGCAAAGGTGGTATTGACCGGCGACTTCAACATCGCCCCGGACGACCGCGACGTGTACGACCCCGAAGGCTGGGCCGGCAAGGTGCTGTGTTCGGAGCCGGAGCGCGCCGCGTTCTCCCGCCTGCTGGCGCAGGGGATGAGCGATGCCTTCCGCGCCCGCCACGACGAGGCCGGACTGTACAGCTGGTGGGATTACCGCCAGGGCATGTTCCGCCGCGACAAGGGCCTGCGCATCGACCACGTGTTGCTGTCGGCTCCGCTGGCGGCGACACTGGTTGACTGCGTGATCGACAAGACCCCGCGCAAGAACGAGCGGCCGTCGGACCATGCGCCGGTGGTGGCGGAATTCGCGAACTAGCCCCCTTCCGTCCCACCCGCGCGGCCCCTGGCCGCCGGCTCGCGTCCGGGCCTGCCCGCGCTGAATGCAGGGGGCAGCGGTTCGCTGCCCGTCCCCCCAAGCCCAGTCACCAAACGCAACGCGCCGCGTTCCCGTTCAAGGAGCGCGGCGCGTTGCGTTTGGCGGCGGTTCCGGCAATCAGCCGGGATCGTCCTCGGCCGGATTCGCCATCGCGAGCGGGACGGGCTCAGCCCGCCAGCAGACGGTTGATTTCCTCCAGCTTTTCCGGCGTCAGTTGATTGGCGGCCTGCGCCAGCTGCAGGCGCGCGATCAGATACTGGTATTTGGCCGAGGCCAGGTCCTTCTGCGCCTGCGCGTATTGCTGCTCGGCGTTCAGCACATCAAGGCTGGTACGCACCCCCACTTCGCGCCCCAGACGGGTGGAATCGAGCTGGCCCTTGAACGACTTGAGCGCGTTCTCGCGCGCCACCACCTGCGCCGCGCCGGAGGTCACCCCCAGCCAGGCCGAACGCGTGTTCTGCTCGGCACCGCGACGGGCGGTATCCAGATCGGCGCGGGCCTGATCGGCCAAGGCGGCCTTTTCCCGCACGGACGACTGCACGCCGCCGCCGGCGAACAGCGGCACCGTCAGGGTCAGGCCGATGCTCTTGCCGCGGGTGTCGATCTGCCCCAGCTGGCTGGTGTCGTTGCGGGCCCAGCCGGCGTTCAGGTCGAGGCTGGGCAGATGGCCGGCTCGGCTGACTTCGATGTTCTTCTTCGCCACTTCGAGCTGTTTGCGCTTGACCAGCACGTCGAGGTTGGCCGCTTCGGAGCGGACCAGCCAGGACTGCAGGTCGGCCGGTTGCGGCGGCGTCAGCGGCAGGCGCGTGGCCAGCGGCTTGAGGGTGGCCGGATCGACATTGGCGAGGAGGCGCAGGGCGTTCTGCTTGACGGTCAGGTCGTTCTGCGCGGCGATTTCCTGTGCCACGGCCGCATCGTAGTTGGCCTGTGCCTCATAGGTGTCGACGATGGTCGAGTTGCCGACCTCGAAGGTCTTCTTCGCCTGCGCCAGCGCCTGGGCGAACGCTTCCTTGGCCGAACGGGTGTAGGCCAGCGTGTCCTGCGCCAGCAGCACGTCGAAATAGGCCTGTGCCACCCGCACGATCAGCGCCTGTTCGGCGGCCTGGAACTGGTCCTCGGCGATCAGCGCCAGTTGCTCGCCGATGCCGTAGGTGGCGAACTTGCTCCAGTCGAACAGCGTCTGGCTCAGTCCCACCTGCACGTTGGTGTTGCGGTAATTGGGCACGCCCTGCGGCTTGTCCAGATACTGGCGGGTCGAGCTGGCCTGGCCGTTGATCTGCGGCAGCAGGGCCGCGCGGCCTTGCGGCAGTTTCTCCAGACCGGCGTCGCGCGCGGCGCGGGCGGCGGCATAGGTCGCGTCGTAATCGCGCGCGGCGCGCCAGGTGTCCATCAGGTCGGCCGACCAGGCCGGCGCGGCCAGCACGCCGCCGAGGATCAGGCTCAACAACAGGGTTTTGCGGTTCGACATCATCAATCCGTCAGTCAATTCGTGGTTGGCACGCGCTTCACCTTGAACCAGGCGGCGTAAAGCGCGGGCAGGAACAGCAGGGTAAGGACGGTCGCGACGAGCAGGCCGCCCATGATGGCCACCGCCATCGGTCCCCAGAAGGTGCTGCGGGTCAGCGGAATCATCGCCAGGATCGCCGCCGCCGCGGTCAGCATGATCGGGCGGAAGCGCCGCACGGTCGAGCCGACGATGGCGTTCCAGGCGTCGATGCCTTCGCGGATGTCGTGCTCGATCTGGTCAACCAGAATCACGCTGTTGCGCATGATCATCCCAGCCAGCGCGATCACCCCGAGCTGGGCGACGAAACCGAACGGCGCGTTGAACAGGATCAGCGTCAGCGTCACGCCGATCATTCCCAGGGGCGCGGTCAGCAGCACCAGCACCGTGCGCGAGAAGCTGTGCAGCTGCAGCATCAGCAGCGTCACCACCAGCACCAGCATGATCGGCTGCACCGCCATGATCGCGGCCTTGGCCTTCTCGCTCGACTCCAGCGAGCCGCCGACCTCGATATGATACCCGGGAGGCAGGGTCTTTTCGTAGGTTTGCAGCTTGGGCCACAGGGCGATGGAAATGTCCGACGCTTGCACGCCGTCGCGCGCGTCGGCCCGCACCGACACGGTCGGCAGGCGGTTGCGGCGCCAGATGATGCTTTCTTCCGGCTCGTAGCGGATGGTCGCCAGCTGCGCCACCGGCACGAACTTGCCCGACTGGGTCTGGATCATCAGGCTGCCCAGCGCAACCACGTCGCGGCGCTCGCCGGGATTGAGCCGCGCCATCACGTCGATGCTGCGGTCGTTTTCGCGGAAATCGGTGATGCTCGCGCCGGAAATCAGCGTCTGCAGCTGACGCGACAGGCTCTGGGTGCTCACGCCGAGCGCGCGCGCCTTGTCCTGATCGAACTCGAGCCGGATCGCCTTGACCTGCTCGCCCCAGTCGTTGTTGACGTGGCGGGTGTCCGGGTGGGCACGCACCATGGCCTCGACCTGCGCGGCGATGCGCTTGACCTCGTCGTGCTCCGGCCCCATCACGCGGAACTGCACCGGATAGCCGACCGGCGGGCCGTTTTCCAGCCGGATCACCCGGCCGCGCACGCTGGGGAAATCGTTCTCGAACAGCGCGGCGATCTTGCGGCGCACACCCTCGCGCTCGTGCTCGTCGGTGGTCATCACCATCAGCTGGGCGTAATTGAGGTTGGGCTGCTGCTGATCCAGCGCCAGATAGAAGCGCGGCGAACCGTTGCCGACGTAGCTCGTCACCGACACGATGCGCTTGTCGCCGGCCAGCAGTTTTTCCAGCCTTTTCGCTTCGCGCTCGGTCGCGTCATAGCTCGCGCCCTGTGGCAGCCACATGTCGACCAAGAGCTCGGCCCGGCTGGAGGCGGGGAAGAACTGCTGCTGCACGAACAGCTTGAACGCCACCAGCGACAGCACGAACGCCCCGACCGTCAGCGCGATGACGGTCTTACGGTGCTCCAGACACCAGTCCAGCGTGGCACGGAACCTGACGTAGAACGGCTTCTGGTAGACATCGTGGTGTTCGCCGTCGTCGCCGCCATGCTTGCGCTCCTTCAGCAGCAGATAGCCCAGATAGGGAGTGAACAGCACCGCGACGAACCACGAGATGATCAGCGCGATGGTCACCACCGCGAACAGGCTGAAGGTGTACTCGCCGGCATTGGACTTGGCCAGCCCCACCGGCAGGAAGGTGGCGGCGGTGATCAGGGTGCCGGTCAGCATCGGGAAGGCGGTGCTGGTGTAGGCGAAGGTGGCGGCCCGCATGCGGTTCCAGCCCTGCTCGAGCTTGAGCGCCATCATCTCGACCGCGATGATGGCGTCGTCCACCAGCAGGCCCAGCGCGATGATGAGCGAGCCGAGCGAGATGCGCTGCAGCTCGATGCCGAAGAAATACATCGCCAGGAAGGTGATGGCCAGCACCAGCGGAATCGACAGCGCCACCACGATGCCGGTCTTGAAGCCGAGGCTGAACAGGCTGACCGCCAGCACGATGATCACCGCCTCGACGAGCGAGCTCATGAACTCGCCGACCGAAGCCTTGACCACATGCGGCTGGTCCGACACCGGCGCGATGTCGACGCCGTGCGGCATGTCGCGCTTGAGCTGGGCGACCAGCCCGTCGAGGGCGGTGCCGAGCTTGATGACGTCGCCGCCCTTTTTCATCGAGATCGCCAGACCCAGCGCCTCGCGCCCGTCAAAACGCATCTTGAAGCTGGCCGGATTGACGAAATCGCGGTGTACGCGGGCGACATCACCCAGGCGGAAGGTCTTGCCGCCGGCCATCACGGGCGTGGCGGCGATGGTCTCGACCGAGTCGTATTGCCCGCCGACGCGCACGAACAGGCGGTCGGTCGGCGTGTCGTACACCCCGGCCGGCTCCATGCCGTTCTGGGTCTTGAGCGTGTTCCACACCTGCTGGATGTCGATGCCGAGCGAGGCCAGCTTGGCCGAATCCAGATCGACATAAACCTTCTCGGCCTGCTCGCCGATGATTTCCACCTTGCCCACGTCCGGCACCCGCAGTGCCTGCTGGCGGGCGTATTCGACGTAGCGGCGCAGTTCCTCGTAGCTGAAGCCGTCGGCGGTGAAGGCATAGATGTTGCCGAAGGTGTCGCCGAACTCGTCATTGAAGAACGGCCCGCGGATATCGGCCGGCAGGCCGCCGCTGTTCTTGAGGTCGCCCAGCTTCTTGCGCACCTGGTACCAGGCGTCGGCCACGTCGCGACCGCGCATTTCCTCGCGCAGGCTCAGGATGAACTGCGCTTCGCCCGGCTTGGAAAAGCTGCGGACGAATTCCAGCTCGGGCATCTCCTGCAGCTTCTTCTCGATGCGGTCGGTCACCTGCTGCTCGACCTCGGCGGCGCTCGCCCCCGGCCAGTTCACCTGCACCAGCATCGCCTTGAAGGTGAAATCCGGGTCTTCCTTCTGCCCGAGCTTGCCGTAGGCCCAAACCCCGGCCAGCAGCAGCACCACGATCAGGTAGCGCACCAGCGACTGATGCCGCAGCGACCATTCCGACAGGTTCACTCCGCGCATCATGATTTCGCCCCGGCCGCGGCGGGTTCAGGCAGGGCCAGCGCCGGCTTGCCCGCGCCCGGCGCCGGGTCGAGCCGCTTGACCTTCATGTTCTCGCGCAACAGGTGCACGCCGGCAGTGACGATTTCCTCGCCGGACTTGAGCCCGGACGCGACGCTGACCGCCTCGCTGCCGACCTGGGCCACGGCGACCTCGCGCCGCTGCACCCGCATCGCCTTGCCGTCCAGCACCCAGACATAGTGCTTGCCGCCGCTGTCGAGCAGCGCGCCCAGCGGCAGGCTCATTCCGGCGGGCTGTGCGGCGGCCGCCGCGCTGGCGTACACGGTGGCGGTCATGCCCAGCTTCACGCTGTCGTCCGGCTGCAGCAGGCTGAGGCGGGCGGTGAAAGTGCGGCCGACCGCGTCGGCCTCGGGCGACAGCTCGCGCAGGCGGGCGGGCCAGGACTTGTCGCCGTCGGCCCACAGGGCGACGCGATAGGCGCCGGCGTGGCGGAATTCGGCGAGCCGCGCTTCCGGCACCGCGATCACGGCTTCCTTCTCGCCCGGCAGGGCGATGCGCACCACGATCTGGCCGGCCGCCACCACCTGGCCCGGCTCGGCTTCGACGAAGCTGACCACGCCGGCACGTTCGGCCGTCAGCGTCGCATAGGCCGTGCGGTTGCCGCTGGCGGCCAGATCGGCCCGCGCGGCCTTGGCTTTCTCGCGCGCGACGGTCGCAGCACTGCTGCGCCGTTCGAATTCGGCCTGGCTGATGAAGTTCTGCGCCAGCAGCTCGCGGTAACGCTTGAGGTCGGCTTCCTGCTGTTTGAGGTCGGACTCGGCGGCGGCGAGCTGGGCGCGCTTGCCGGCCAGTTCCAGTTCGAGATCCTGCGGGTCCAGCCGCACCAGTGGCTGTCCGGCCGTGACGTGCTGGCCGACTTCGACCAGCCGTGCGGCGATCTTGCCGCCGACCCGGAACGACTGCCGGCTTTCGTAGCGCGGCCGGATTTCGGCGGCGTAGCTGGTTTCGGCGGCGGCATGGGCCGCGCCGACAGTCAGGGTTCGGACCGGACGGGTTTCTTCGTAGGCGGCGGTTTTGGCGCCGCAAGCAGAGGCGAGCAGGCAGGCCGCGACGGTGGCGGCACGGGCGAGATGGGATGGATTCACTGCGTCTCCGGCGAGGATGGAGCGGCAAGGCCGTACATGAGGATGGTGTGGATATTGGCCAGCAGGCTGTCGACGTCCTGCGGCTGGGTTTCAAAACGGGCGAAGGAGTGCTGCCAGATCATCGCCATCGTGATCGGTGCGGTGATGGTATGGATGGTCGGCTCCAGCGCCAGGTCGCGCCGGAACTCGCCGCTGGCGATACCGCGCTCCAGCAGCGCCTGCACCATCTGGCGGCTGCGCAAAATGACTTCGTCGTAATAGAACTGTGCGAGATCGGGGAAGTTGGATGCTTCCGCGATCATCAGCTTCAGCAAGCCGCCGGATTTGGCGTCGTTGACCGAGTGCCACCACTTGAGCGTCATGGTCCGGAGCAGCTCGGCCGCCGACACGGTGGAATCGGCCAGCAGGCTCTCGGTTTCGAGCACCTGCTCAAGCAGCCCCGCGCGCACCACGGCCTTGAGGATCTCGGCCTTGTTCTCGTAATAGAGATAGGGCGTGCCCTTGGTCACGCCGGCGGCGGCGGCGATGTCCTCCATCTTGGTGGCGCTGTAGCCCCGCTCGACGAATAGCTGCAGCGCGGCGGTGGCAATTTCTTCAGGCCGGGCGTCCTTGCGGCGCTCCCAGCGGGTACCTTGTTGGTTTTGCATGATCGTTCCTGCGAAGTCCGGCAGCGGCCCGGCCGCCATGTTGGCGGGGAGGCCAAATATTGGCAATAAATAAATGAACTAACATTTAGTTATAGATAACACCGAGGCTATTTTGCAACACAGGGGCGAGGTTTCCGGCAAAACGCCCGAACTTCCAGGCAGGTCGCCGCCTCCGCCGCCACGCCGCGATGCCGGCACACGTTTGCACCGGACTGGCGTTACAATCGCCGCCTTGTTGACCCGAGGGGACCCACCATGAATTTCGATGCACAGGACAAGGCAGAAATCCTCGCCGAGGCGCTGCCCTACATTCGTCAGTTCTACGGCAAGACCATCGTGGTCAAGTACGGCGGCAACGCCATGACCGACGCCCGACTGAAGGAAGGCTTCGCCCGCGACGTGGTGATGCTGAAACTGGTCGGCCTGAACGTGGTGGTGGTGCACGGCGGCGGCCCGCAGATCAACGAGATGCTCGCCCGCGTCGGCAAGAAGGGCGAATTCGTGCAGGGCATGCGGGTGACCGACAGCGAGACTATGGACGTGGTCGAGATGGTGCTGGGCGGCCTGGTCAACAAGGAAATCGTCAGCCTGATCAACCAGGCCGGCGGCAGGGCGGTGGGCGTGACCGGCAAGGACGGCCACTTCATCCGCGCCAAGAAGATGTTCCTGAAGTCCGACAGCGGCGAGCAGATCGACATCGGCCATGTCGGCGAGATCGAATCGATCGATCCGTCGCTGGTGGCCGCGCTCGACCGCCAGGATTTCATTCCGGTGATCGCCCCGATCGGGGTCGGCCGCGACGGCAACGCCTATAACATCAACGCCGATCTGGTGGCCGGCAAGCTGGCCGAAACGCTGGAAGCGGAAAAGCTGATCCTGATGACCAACACCCCCGGCGTGCTGGACAAGGAAGGCAAGCTGCTCACCGGCCTGACCGCGCGCCAGGTCGATGCGCTGTTCGCCGACGGCACCATCCACGGCGGCATGCTGCCCAAGATCAGCTCGGCGCTGGACGCGGCCAAGAACGGGGTCAATACGGTCCACATCATCGACGGTCGCGTGATGCATGCGCTGCTGCTGGAAATCCTGACCAACGCCGGCGTCGGCACGATGATCCGCGCGGCCTGAACCTCAGCCAGCCGGGGCGATCCTGCCATCGGGATGGATCACCCCCGGTCCCGCCAAAGGCCTCCGAGCAAAATATGCCATGAGCGCTTGCCGGCTTCCTATATTGAATATGGATGCCACTTAGACGAGGAATACGCTCATGGCCGCGACTGTTCGACAACTGCTGCAGGAAAAAGGCAACCCGCCCGCCGTGGCCGTCACGCCCGGCGCGACCGTGCGGGATGCTCTGCAATTGATGGCCGACAAGGAGATTGGCGCGGTGGTGGTGATGCAGGACTGCCACCTGCTCGGCATTTTCTCCGAGCGGGATTACGCCCGCCGGCTGGTGCTGCGGGGCCGCAGTTCGGCCGACACGCTGGTGACCGAGGTGATGACCGAAAAAGTGCTGTACGTCGGTCTGGGTCATACCGCGGCCCAGTGTATGGCGATCATGACCGAGAAGCGCATCCGCCACCTGCCGGTCATCGACGAAGGCTGCGTGACCGGCATCGTGTCGATTGGCGACGCGGTACGCCATACCATCGAAGAACAGCGGATCACCATCGACTCTCTGGTCCGATACATCACCGCCTAGGGTTGGCTCCAGACCGGAGCCTTGCACCCGCCCGCCCATGAATCCGGTTCAGGCGCGGTTCGGTCGTTCCCTCCTCCGACACATCCGGTTCGCGTCGCCCCGGCCAGTGCACTGTGTCATTCGGGCCACGACGCGAACCGTTCTCTCCCTTACAGGGCGCCGGTAGCCGAACGCCACGTGCGTTCCCGCGCCTATCCCCGCCATTGATGCCACGCCTGTCGCCACAGCGACAGGAGCAGGCATGACATTGCCGCCCATGGCCAGGCCTGTGACGCAAATT
>JASLDQ010000305.1 GCA_030151505.1 Chromobacteriaceae bacterium | reverse complement strand
GACCATCTGCTTGCCGACCACCTTGTCGTCGACGAACTGGATCACCACCGTGGTGTCGGACTCGCGCCAGTAGGCGCCGCCACCCGCCATCCCCATCAGGTTGCCGGTAATGGCACCGTCCGGCTCGCCGATCAAGGCCGCCACCTCGCCCCGGCTCATGCCGTTCTGGATCCTGTCGTAATTGGCACTGCTGAGGCGTGCGGTGGCGCAGCCGGCGACGGCCACGAGCAAAACGACGGCGGCCAGCAGCCCGGCGCCACGGCGCAGGCAAACCCCAGCAAGACTTGTTGCTCCAAACATGATGCTCTTCCCTCCCGCCCTTTTCCTCCGCAGCCGGCAAGGCCGCCGGAACGGGCTCAGTAATCCAGCCCCAGATACATATAGCCGGTGAGCTGGCCACCGCGGGCATAGCCCGCGCCGATGAACAGCGGCCCCAGCAGGCTGTCGGCCACCGCGAACAGCGATCCAGCCGGTATCCAGCCGTAGCTGTTGATGTCCGACACCGGCGAATTCCAGACTCGCCCCAGCTCCAGCGAACCGCCCAGATAGAAACCGCCGCCCAGCGCGGCCGGCAGGCTGGCGATCTGACGGTAGCCCATCAGGCGTCCGAACGCGGTGCGCTGGCCGACCAGCTGCTTCTGCTGAAAGCCGGTCAGGTTGAGGAAGCCCCCCAGGGTGGACAGATTATCCGCCACATTGCTGGAGCTGGTGGTCTCGAAGCGCACGGTGGTCCGCACGGTATCGCGGCCGAACGTGCCGGCCCAGTCCAGCCGCGAATGCAGGGCGGTGAAATCCCGGTCGGCGCCGACGGCGGTCAGCCCCTGGTAGGCATTGGCCTGGGCCATGTAGCCCGAACGCGGCAGCTTGGGATTGTCGAACTGGTCGATCTGCACGCGCGCGATCACCCCGCCGAGCTGCTGGCTGGTGGTCGGCAGGATGTTTTCGCTGCCGATGGCGAGGTCGGCGCGCCGTTCCCCCCGGATCAGGCCGGTCCGGATTTCGCCGTAAGTGCCGAGCGAGGCGCCGAGCTCGGCGGTCACCGCATTGGTGTTGATGTCGTACTCCGACAGGCGGTGGCCGGCCAGGTCGTAGAGCCGCATGTAATCCTTGTCGAGGCTGCCGCCGATGGCGGCGAACCAGCGGCTGTCGGCCCCCAGCGGCTGGTAGAACTCGGTCTTGTAGCCGGCATGGCGCCCCAGCGACAGGTCGTTGCGCCATTCGGCGCCATAGCGGTTGGCCCACACTCTGGTATGGCCGAACAGCAGGTTGAAATCGGCGCTGCCGCCGGTGTCGCCGGCGAGATTGAGCCCGGTGCGCAGGTAATTGGGCGCGAACGTCCTTTCCTCCGGCTCGATCTTCAGCACCGTGCCGTCCGCGCCATCCTCCAGCCGGTAATCGAGCTTGTCGTAGTCGCCGCTGGCGAAAATTTCCTGCAGGTTGCGGTGCAGCTTGGCCTGGTCGAGCGGCTGGCCGACGGCGACATCGATCTGCCGGCGCAGCACCTCCGGGTTGACGATGTCGGTCTTGCCGATATCGATGCGGGCGATGGCTGGCTGCGGGTAGTTGCGCTCGAAACGCCGCTGCCAGTCGCGGTATTCCTCCTCGCTGACTGAAAACGGCTTGAGCTGCGAGGCATGCGCCCGCACCGCCTGCTGCCCCAGCCGGTCCAGCTCCACGCTCTTGTCGAAGTCGGTGCTGCCAAGCTGGCCCAGCTCGGGCCGGATCACGATGTCGCGCAAATCGAGATAGGCCGATTGCTGCCGGACGTTTTGCAGGATGCCGATATTGGTGGTTTGCGACAGCACGTCGAAGACGGTCGAAATCTGCGCCGCGCCCAGCGGCCGGGTGCCGACATCGACGACGATCAGCACGTCGGCGCAGCGGTTCTTGAGGTTTTCGATCGGCAACTGCCGGGCCAGGCCGCCGTCGACCAGCAGCGTGTCTTCGTAAGGCACCGGGTCGAAGGCGCCGGGCACGGCCATGCTGGCCCGCTGCGCCAGCGCCAGGTCGCCGTGGTCGAACACCACCGGCTCGCCGGTGACCAGATCGGTCGCCATCGCCTCGAACGGGATCGGCAGATCGGCGAAGCGCTCCATGCGAATGTCGCGGGCGAGCTTGCGGATGAACAGGTCGATTTTTTGCGAGCTGATCGCCCCCTTGGGGAAGCGCATTTCGCCGTTGCGGACCCCCAGGCGGAAGTCGAAATAGTTGGTGTAATCGTCCCGCTTGCGCGCGTAGGGCACATCGGCACGCGCCACTCGGCCGGACAGCATGTCGTTCCAGTCGGCCCCTGCAAAGGCGCGACGCAAGTCGGGCAGCGGCACGCCGCTGGCGTAGAAGCCGCCGATCAGCGCGCCGGCCGAGGCGCCCGACATGCAGTCGACGGGAATGCGCAGGCGTTCGAGTTCGGCCAGCACACCCAGATGGGCGAAGCCGCGCGCGCCACCGCCACCGAGGACCAGCCCGATGCGGGGACGGCTGGCCTGACTGGCGGCGGCGGCCGATTCCAGCGGCAGCAGGCCCGACAGCAGCAAGCCGAGTGCGATGCAAAATGACCTGAACATTGGCGTGGAGAATTTCATCACTATATTTATTTGAAGAATCAGGCCGGATTATGCATTGCCGGGGCGGCCATGCCATCCGGATTGAATACGGCACATTGCGCCTGGCAGGCGGTTCTCAGAACAGCACCACCGGTGCGGCGCGCGCGATACAGGGAAAAGACATGTTCGGTTTCAAGGGTCTGGTCAGTTCGTTGGTCAATCGCGATCAAGAAGGCATGGCGACCAACGTCAAGTCGGCGGCACAACTCATTCAGGAGCTTTCCGAGGACGACGCCCTGCAATCGCAGGCGGAAATCGTCAGGATTGTGGCGCAGCTCGGCACCGACCAGGCGATGAGCCTGAAAGACCGGCTGGAAACCCTGCTGTTTCTGGACGAGAAATCGCACAAGCTGCAGCGCCGCCTGTGCGACGAATTCTTTCATCAGATGAACGGCAAGCAGCAGAACGTCGCGGTGATCACCTCGGTCTGGAACGAGTTCGCCGGCGCCTATCTGGCTTGCGAGCGCCAGTACCGCACCGGCCCGGTACCGGCCTTGTTCGAGGGCATGAAACTGGCCACCGCCCGTGGTCTCTATCACAGCGTGATGCAGGCGAAATGGAACTGGATCCGCTATCAGGAAGTCGAGTCCGCCCTGTGGGCCCGGATTCACCGCTACTACCAGTTTGCCGAAGCCTATACCTTCGCCGCCGCTCCCCTGCGGCTCTATCCGGGCGAGGCCCGCTACCAGAGCTGTCAGTCCCTGCTGCTGCGGGTGGCGATGCTGAGTACCATCCAGCCCGACAGCCTGTTGCCGCTGCAGATCGAACAAGTGGATCTCTGGCTCGACAAATGGTCGACCGAGATCACGCTGGACAGCGAAATTCGCCCGGCCGAGCACCTGTTTTGCCTCAACATCAAGGAAGCCGCCTCGCCCCGCCGCCTGCTGCGCGGCATGACGGGAGACGGCTACCGTTACTGGAGCAGCGAAGCGCTGGTGGAGCACATCGCCGATGTGATCATGGACATCGAGTCCGACAGCGACATCCCGCCGGAATTCCGCGTACTGGAAGGGCTGGACCGAAGCGCCTATGTCGACCTGCTCAACAACCTCGCCTTCCGCTGGGCGCGGGTGGGCGAACAGACGTTGCGCAACCACGAACGCCAGAAGATCGCCCGGATGATGCGCGGCTGGATCGGCATCGAGGCCATCCTCAACCGCCTCGACGGTCTGGACGACATCGACGCCACACCGGCAGCCCTCCAGTCGTCCACGCCGGACTGGAGCGTCCTCGACGAAAGCACCGGCGGGCTGGGTGCCATGTACGCCGGCCGCCATGGCGACAAGCTGCAGATCAACGGTTTGGTGCTGCTCAGCCTGGACAGCGAGGTGGTCAAGCTGGCGCTGGTCCGGCGTCTTTCCCGCCTGAGCGACGGACGCATTCTGGTCGGCTTGCGTTTCATCGGCCACGCCCCGATCAAGATCAATCTGAGTCAGGATGATGGTACGTCCATCGACGTCCTCTACCTGCCCCAGATGAACACGATCAGCGGCAACCGTGTGTTGGTCTCGGCCAGCCGGGCACTGGCAGCCGGCCAGTTCTACATGCTGAGCACGCATGGCAAACGCTACCGCATCCGCATCGACATTCCGCCGCAGGAATACCCGGATTGTGCGCTGGCGAATTTCGAGGTGGTCGAAAAAATCGGCTAGCTCCAGCGACCGGCCATGCGGCCCCCTCCTCCAGGCGGTGCGGAATAAGACAAAGCCGGCCGGGTTTTCCCGGCCGGCTTTGTCGTCATGTGCGGCCAACCACCGCCGTGACGAGTGCGATTACAGCACTTCGATGATGCCTGCAGCCCCCATGCCGGTACCGATGCACATGGTCACCATGCCGTGGCCCTTCAGCCCCTGACGGCGCATGCCGTGGACCAGCGTAGCGGTGCGGATGGCACCGGTCGCACCCAGCGGGTGGCCCAGGGCGATCGCGCCGCCGTTGGGGTTGACCACCGACTGGTCGATGTCCAGATCGCGGATCACCGCCAGCGCCTGCGCGGCGAAAGCTTCGTTCAGCTCGATCCACTTGAGGTCGGACAGGGAAATGCCGGCTTGCTTGAGGGCGGCCGGGATGGCCTCCTTCGGGCCGATGCCCATGATCGCCGGCGGCACGCCCTTGACGGCGAAGGTGGTGTACTTGGCCAGCGGCACCAAGTTGAACTGCTTGAGCACCTTTTCGCTCACCAGCACCACGGCGCCGGCGCCATCGGACATCTGCGAGCTGTTGCCGGCGGTGACGCTGCCCTTGGCGTCGAACACGGTCTTGAGCTTGGCCAGACCTTCCATCGTCGTGCCGGCGCGCGGACCTTCGTCGGTCGTCAGCAGCTTCTTGATGACTTCGACTTCGCCGGTCTTGAGGTTCGGATTGCGGTAGATCGCTTCCAGCGGGGTGATTTCATCGGCAAACGCGCCCGATTCGATCGCGGCCAGCGCGCGACGGTGCGATTCGACCGCGAAGGCGTCCTGGTCCTCGCGCGACACCTTCCACTGCTGCGCCACCTTCTCGGCAGTCAGACCCATGCCGTAGGCGATGGCGAAGTTCTCATCCTTGGCGAAGATTTCCGGGTTGAGCGACACCTTGTTGCCCATCATCGGCACCATGGACATCGACTCGGAACCGGCCGCGATCACCACGTCAGCCTCGCCCATACGGATGCGGTCGGCGGCGATCTGCACGGCGTTGATGCCGGACGAGCAGTAGCGGTTGATGGTGATGCCGCCGACGGTGTCCGGCAGGCCGGCCAGGAGCGCGCCGATGCGCGCCATGTTCAGGCCCTGCTCGGCTTCCGGGAAGGCGCAGCCGGCGACCACGTCGTTGATCAGGTTGACGTCGAGGCTCGGCACCTGGGCCAGCGCGCCCTTGATCACGTGGGCGAGCATGTCGTCCGGACGGACAAAGCGCATCATGCCGCGCGGTGCCTTGCCCACCGGAGTACGGGTGGTGGCGACGATGTAGGCTTCTTGAATCTGTTTGGTCATTTTTTCTCTCCGTCAGGGCCGGGGTGCGCGGCGCGTAGCCGGCCATGGCCGGTCGCGCCCGGCGCCCCCTCGCACCCGGATAATCAGTTACGCAGCGGCTTGCCGGTGGTCAGCATGTTGGCGATGCGGGCCTGGGTCAGCGGATTGCGCAGCAGCGACATGAAGCCCTTGCGCTCCAGATCCAGAATCCACTGTTCGTTCACCAGCGTGCCCTGCTCCACGTCGCCGCCGGTCATCACGTCGGCGATCAGGCTGGCGATGGTGTAGTCGTGCTTGCTGATGAAGTTGCCTTCCAGCATGTTGATCAGCTGACCCTTGATGGACGCGGCACCGGCGCGGCCGGCGACCGGGAAGGCCTTGACCTTGAGCGGCGGACGGTAGCCGGCTTCGGCCAGCGCGATGGCTTCCTGCTTGGCGACGTACAGCAGCTCGTAGGCGTTGAACACCACGGTGTCGGTCTTCTTGATGAAGCCGATTTCCTGGCCTTCCAGCGCGCTGGTGCCGACCTTGGCGGTGGCGATGGCCATGAAGTAGTCCTTCAGCGCGGCCAGCACGTCGCCCCTGGATTCCGGCGCGGCACGCAGGGCGAATTCCTTGCAGCCGCCGCCGCCCGGCAGCAGGCCGACGCCGACTTCGACCAGACCGATATAGGTTTCGAGCGCGGCCACCACCTTGTCGGCGTGCATCACGAACTCGCAGCCGCCGCCGAAGGCGTAACCCTCGGTCGCCGCCACCACCGGAATCTGGCTGTAGCGCAGGCGCATGGAGGTGTTCTGGAACTGGCGGACGGTGTTGTCGATCGCGTCCCAGTCGCCGGTCATGAAGGCCGGCATCATCGATTGCAGGTCGGCGCCGACCGAGAACGGGGCTTCGGTCTGCCAGATCACCAGCGCCTTGTACTGGGCTTCGGCGATATCGATGGACTTGTTGAGGCCTTCGATCACGGCCGGGCCAATGGCATGGGCCTTGGACTTGAACGACACCACCAGCACGCCATCGCCCGAGGTGAAGGCCTTGACGCCCTCGTTCTCGAACACGGTCTCGCCCAGGCTCTTGGCCTGTTCGCCCAGCACCAGGGCCGGGGCCAGCTGGCGGGCGTACACGTCCAGCGTAGAGCGGCCGGACAGGGTGCCGGCGGCGGCGTTGTAGGAACCGTCCGGGAAATGCACGCCGGCGCGGTCGGCGGCCAGCGCCCAGGCCGGCAGGTCGGCGGCGGCCAGCGCCTTGCCGGCCTTCACGTCTTCCTCGATCCACTGGGAGACTTGCTGCCAACCGGCCGATTGCCAGGTTTCGAACGGACCGACCGACCAGCCGAAGCCCCAGCGGATCGCCAGATCGAGATCACGGGCGTTGTCGGCGATATCGGCCAGATGGAAGCCGATGTAGTGGAACACGTCGCGGAAGCAGGCCCACAGGAACTGTGCCTGCGGGTGCTGGCTTTCGCGCAGCGCCTTGAACTTGGCGGCCGGATCGGCATTCTTGAGGATCGCTTTGACGACGTCGTCACCCTTCTCGCCGGCCGGGACGTACTCGCCCTTGGCCGGGTCGAGCACGAACATCTGCTTGCCGTCCTTCTTGTAGATGCCAGCACGGGTTTTCTGGCCCAGTGCGCCGGCTTCGATCAGCTTGGCCAGCCAGGCTGGGGTCTTGAACAGCGGGTGCCACGGGTCACTCGGCAGGGTGTCCTGCATGGTCTTGACCACGTGAGCGAAGGTATCCAGACCGACCACGTCGGCGGTGCGGAAGGTGGCGGACTTGGGACGGCCCAGACGCGGGCCGGTCAGGTCGTCGACCACGTCGAAGCGGATGCCGTACTTTTCGGCATTGGCGATGGTCGCCAGCATGGAGAACACGCCGACGCGGTTGGCGACGAAGTTGGGGGTGTCCTTGGCGCGCACTACGCCCTTGCCCAGCGTGGTGACAAGGAAGCGTTCGAGGTTGTCGAGCACCGCGGCGTCGCTGCCGGCGCACGGGATGATCTCGACCAGATGCATGTAGCGCGGCGGGTTGAAGAAGTGGACGCCGCAGAAGCGGGCTCGGACTTCGGCCGGGCAGCTCTCGGCCAGCTTGTTGATGCTGAGGCCGGAGGTGTTGGTGGCGAAAATGGTCTGCTCGCCCAGATGCGGGGCCACCTTGGTGTAAAGGTCGGCCTTCCAGTCCATCCGTTCGGCGATGGCTTCGATCACCAGATCGCAATCCTTGAGCAGGTGCAGGTGCTCTTCATAGTTGGCCGGCTGGATGTAGGCCGCACGATCCTTGCCCGCCAGCGGGGCCGGCTTGAGCTTCTTCAGGCCTTCGATCGCCTTTTTGGCGATGGCGCTCTTGTCGCCTTCCTGCGCCGGCAGATCAAACAGCACGGTCGGAACCTTGGCGTTGACGAGATGCGCAGCAATCTGCGCGCCCATCACCCCGGCGCCGAGCACGGCCACCTTGCGTACGATGAACTTGGATTGAGACATGGTTTCCTCGAATTGCAGACACACAGAAACATGCGGCAGGTGATGCTTGCCAGATTGCGGAATCCTGGCTGGACCTGCCACGGGGGAAAAGGGCCGGGCTGCTTGCAGGCAACCCGGCGGCCACGCCTTTAATTGTCGGAATTAGAAAGCGCGGTTGTACTGAATGCCCAACATGTGGATATGGGTCTTGTATTCACCCTTGGTGGTTTCGCCGTTGCCGGTGCAGCTCGACGAAACCGGGGTGCACGAGTCCTTGTAGTTCGCATTGGCATTGGCGAAGTTCACGAAGGTGTAGGCCAGGTCCAGCGAATCCTGCTTGGTGAACTTGTAGTTACCGCCGAGCGAGAACAACCAGCGGTTGCTGTCGGGCAAGGCCGGGTGGCGCATGCTGTCATCGCTGACCGGCGACTGGTCGTAGGCAATGCCGCCACGCAGCAGCAGTGCATCGCTGTACTTATAGTTGGCGCCAACCGACACTTTGTAGGTGTTACGCCAGTTCTGCTTG
>JASLDQ010000269.1 GCA_030151505.1 Chromobacteriaceae bacterium | reverse complement strand
ATTTTCTCCTTCTGCTCCTCGTCCACCATCGCGCCGTCCACCATCTCGGTCAGCCACTTGCTGGTAATCAGATAGTTCTGCTTGAGGAATTTGTAGAACGGGTGTTCGTCCCATTCCGGCGCGGCAAAGCGCTTGTCGGTGCTGCTGGCTTCCGCTGCGGCACCGGTGCTCTTGCCGAGGAAGTTCATCCACAGATTCATCTGCTGCTGATAGAAATTCTGCTGCAGTTCCACCCACTGATTGGGTTGCTGGAACAAACCGCCCCACAACTGCGCGAACGGGCCAAGCGCATCCTGCGGCATCTTGATTTCGCTCATATTGTTGACGATCTGCTGCAGCATGCGGGCGTTGGACTCGGAAATGCTGGCGAAAAAGTTCTGGAGCAGTTCGGATTGGCTGTTGTTGTCCAAGGTATCCTCCTAGTGGGTATGAAAAGCGGCAGGCTTGTTGTCTTTTATTGTTCTAAGCCTTGATACCCACACAACATATCACGTCTATATGACGAATAGTGCATCGCAACCGGACCGCCGGTCTCCCTAAACCGCCCGGTTACAGGGCCAGAGACAACCACGCCGGCACGGTCACCATCCCCACCAGCACGTTCATGGTGATGATCGACGCCACCAGTTGCCCGTCTCCGCCCATGCGGGCCGCCAGGATGTAGGCCGACGATGCGGTCGGCAGCGCCGCCAGCACCAGCGCCGCTTGCAGATAGACTCCGCTGATGCCCAAGAGTGCCCCGAAGCCCAGCGCGGCCAGCGGCACTCCCACCAGCTTCACGACCGTCATGTAGTTGATCAGCCCCATCGACTGACGCAGCTTGCCTATCCGCAGGCCGGCCCCTACCGTCATCAGACCCAGCGAGATGGCGCAGCTGGTAAACAGCCCGCCGATGCGCTCCAGCCCTTGCGGCAGTTCCAGGCCCATGCCCTTGCCGGCCAGCCCGGCCAGGGTGGCGACGATCAACGGATTGCGCAGCAGCTCCTTGAAAATCGAATTCCCGCTGTGGCGCGCCAGAAACCACACAGCCATCCCGTTGGCCAGCGGAATCATGAAACCGACCAGCAAGGCAAAAGTCGCCAGACCGTTGCTGCCTGCCACCCCGCTGATGACGGCGAAACCGACATAGGTATTGAACCGGAAGGCGCATTGCACGCTGGAGGCGAACGCCTTGGGATCGGGCTTGAGCAGCCACTTGGCAGCCAGGCCGAGCAGCATGCCGGTGGCGGAGAAGCCCAGCCCGGTCAGGATCATGTCCGACGCCGGAGCAATGTCCAGCCGCGAGGACACCACGGCCTTGAACAACATGGCGGGAAAGAATATGTAGTACACCAGCCGCTCGAGGTGCAGCCAGAATTCGTCGGAATAAGCGAAGAATCGGCGCAGCGTGAAACCCAGCAGGATCAGAGCGAAATCGGGAAGAAGAATGAGCGCGTTGGCCAGCATAGTTTCATACCGCCACGCGGTGAAATGTCATAGGGCAGCCACTCTAGCGGGACGACCCGCCATCGGGCAAGAACCCTGACGGAATTTGGTAGCCGGACATGCCGGGACCGGGACGGCAAAACCGGCGCCTTTGCGCAGCCTCAACCCCGTACACCGCCGGCAAAGGGTAAACTCCCGCGCCATGAGTGCATCCTGTTTCCATTGCGGCCTGCCCGTCCCGGCCGACGCCGTTTTCCCCATCCGCTACCGCCAGTCCGACCAACCCGCCTGCTGCGCCGGCTGCCAGGCCGTGGCGCAGACCATCATCGACAGCGGGCTGGACGACTACTACCAGCACCGCACCGAAGGCGCCACCCAGGCGGAGCCCTTGCCGGCCGAGTTGCTGGAGCAGATCAAGCTCTACGACGCGCCAGAACTGCAGGCCAGTTTCGTCCACGCCGACGGCGACATCCGCGAAGCCTCGCTGCTGCTGGAAGGCATCACCTGCGCCGCCTGCGTCTGGCTCAACGAACGGCATTTGCTGCGCCAGCCCGGCGTGCTGTCGGTGGACGTCAACTATTCGAGCCTGCGCGCGCGGGTGCGCTGGGACGACAGCAAGATCAGGCTGTCGCAGATCCTCGAAGCCATCGCCGCCATCGGCTATCGCGCCCATCCTTACGACGCCGAACGGCAGGAAAAGCTGGCGCAGGCCGAGCGCAAGCAGCAGATGACCCGCCTGTGGGTGGCCGGTCTGTCGATGATGCAGGTGATGATGTACGTCGTGCCGATCTACATGTTCCCCGAGGGCGACATCGACGCCGAATGGCTGTGGCTGCTGCACTGGACCAGTTTCATCCTGACCTTGCCGGTTATGCTCTACTCCGCCGTGCCTTTCTACCGTGGCAGCTGGCGCGACCTGAAAGCCGGGCGTGCCGGCATGGACGTACCGGTCACGCTGGGCATACTCACCGCCTTCGGCGCCAGCAGCTGGGCCCTAGTCAACAAGATCGAGCACGGCATCTATTTCGACTCGGTGTCGATGTTCGTGTTTCTGCTGCTGGGCGGACGCTTCCTCGAAGGTATCGCCCGCCGCCGCGCCGGCGACGCCGCCGAACGATTGGTCAAGCTCATCCCCGCCTTCACCCAGCGCGTGGCCGGCTGGCCCGCCTCGCGCGACGCCCAGGCCGCCACCGTCGCCAGCGTGCAGGCCGGTGACGTCCTGCTGATCAAGCCGGGCGACACCCTACCCGCCGACGGCGAGGTGCTCGACGGCCGCACCAGCGTCAACGAATCGCTGCTGACCGGCGAAAGCCAGCCCATCGCCAAGGCCGCCGGCGACACCGTCATTGCCGGCACCGTCAACCTCGCCAGCCCGGTGTTCATGCGCGTGACCCAGACCGGCGAGCAAACCAAGCTCGCCAGCATCGTGCGCCTCTTGGACCGCGCGCTGGCCGAGAAACCCCGGCTGGCGGTACTGGCCGACCGCTTCGCCGCCTGGTTCGTCGCCATCCTGCTGCTGGTGGCCGCCGCCACCTTCATCGGCTGGTACCAGCTCGACCCCGACCGCGCGCTGTGGGTCACCGTGGCAGTGCTGGTGATCTCCTGCCCCTGCGCCTTGTCTCTGGCCACCCCCGCCGCGCTGACCGCGGCCGGCGGCAACCTCGCCAGCCGCGGCGTGCTGCTCGCGCGCGGACAGGCGCTGGAAACGCTGGCGCAGGTCAGCGACGCGGTGTTCGACAAGACCGGCACCCTGACCTACGGCGACATGCGCGTCCTCGATACGCGGCTGCTCGCCCCTGCCGCCGGCCGGGAAACCGGCAGCGGCGACGGTGTCGCGCTGCTTAGCCGCGCCACGGCCATGCTCGGCACGCAACAGGTACTCGCGCTGGCCGCCGGCCTCGAAGCGGGATCGGAACACCCGATCGCCAAAGCCCTTCTCGCAGCGGCGGAAGGTTCTGCGCCGGTCGACTTCGACCGGATTGCCAATACCGCCGGTGCCGGCGTGGAAGGCATGCTGGCCGGCACGCGCTACCGCCTCGGCAAACCCGACTTCATCGCCGCGCTGTCCGGCCCGGCGCCAGCCGCCCTGGCCGGATTCGGCGGAGACCATACCGTGGTCGCGCTGGGCGATGAATCCGGCTGGCTCGCCCTGTTCGCGCTGGGCGATGAACTGCGCCCCGATGCCGCCCGGCTGATCGCCGCCCTGCGTGCGCGCGGCATCCGCACCCATCTCGCCAGCGGCGACCGCGCCGAGGCCGCCATGGCAGCCGGGCAGAAACTCGGGCTGGATCAGGCGCGCGGCGGCATGAGCCCGCAGGACAAGCTTGATTATGTCGCCGCCCTGCAAAGTGACGGACGACGGGTACTGATGGTGGGCGACGGCGTCAACGACGCGCCGGTGCTGGCCCGCGCCGACGTCAGCGTCGCGATGGGGTCCGGCACCGACGTGGCGCGCCTGTCGGGCGACATGGTGCTGGTGGACGGGCACCTGCTGACGCTGGCCGACGCGCTGGACGTGGCGAAGAAGACCCGCGCCATCATCCGCGAAAATCTGGGCTGGGCCGCCGGCTACAACCTGATCGCCCTGCCGCTGGCCATTGCGGGGCTGGTGACGCCGTGGATAGCCAGCCTCGGCATGGCGCTGAGTTCGCTGCTGGTGGTGTGCAATGCGCTGCGGCTGGTGCGGCGTGATAAGCTCGGCGGCAAGCAAACCGGATAAAGACTGATGGAAAGCCTCTACCTCCTGATCCCCCTGAGCATCGTGCTGGCCTTTGGCTTCGGCGCGATTTTCTGGTGGGCCAGCCGTGCCGGACAATTCGACGATCTGGAAGGCCCCGGCCACCGGGTGCTGATGGACGACGACACGCCGCGCACCAACGACGCGGCACCGGTCGACGACAAGCGCGCCTGACCGCCGCT
>JASLDQ010000222.1 GCA_030151505.1 Chromobacteriaceae bacterium | reverse complement strand
CGGGTGTGATGAACCGTTCGTTGCTGGACGTGGGCGGCGGGGCGCTGGCGGTGAGTCAGTTCACCCTGTTCGCCTCTACCCGCAAAGGCAATCGACCGTCGTGGAGCCGTGCGGCGCGGCCGGAGGTGTCGCGCCCGCTGTTCGAGCAGTTTGTCGCCGCGTTGTCGACCCTGCTCGGCCGACCGGTGCCGACCGGCGTATTCGGGGCCGATATGCAGGTGCACTTGGTCAACGACGGACCGGTAACGCTGATGCTGGATTCGCGCGCGCCGGAGTGAGCCGGCGTGCGAGGAGGGGGATCAGCCTAGCAGTTTCGGGAACAGGCGGTGCAGGCCGTCGACGATGATTTCGACCGAGACCGCAGCCAGGATCATGCCCATGATCCGGTTGACGATATTGATGCCGGTTTGCCCCAGCATGCGGCTGAGCGGTGCGGCGGCGCGCAGTGCGCCCCAGCAGGTGGCGGCGATCAACAGGCAGCTGACCAGCAGGGAAACCATGTCCAGCCAGCCCTTGGCGGTGCTGGCGTAGATGATGATGGCGGAGATGGAGCCGGGGCCGGTCATCAGCGGGATCGCCAGCGGCACGACGGCGATGCTGGTCTTGGCTTCCGCTTCTTCCTGCTCCTGCTTGGTGGATTTGGACGGCGCGGGCTGGGCGTTCATCATCGCGATGGCGATCAGCATGACGAGAATGCCGCCGCCGACCTGAAAAGAGCCGACGCTGATGTTGAGGAAGCGCAGCAGGAAATCCCCCAGCAGGGCGAACAGCACGGTGACGGCCGCCACGGCTTTGGCCGCGGTGGCGGCGATTTTCTGCCGTTCCTGGTCGCTGGCGTGCGGCGTCAGGCCGATGAAGATCGGGATGGCGTTGATCGGGTTCACCAGCACCAGCAGGGCGATGAATGTTTTCAGGATTTCCATGGCGGGATGATGTGGGTGAACGATAAGGCTCGCGCGGGGTGGCACGATAGCATGGATGGGTAACAGTGACACGGCCCGGGGGGCTTGTGGCGTCCGGGCCGTGTCTTCAGGCACTTGGCCGTGTCCCGGTCAGATCGGGATGGCAGGCCAGGCGGTTCAGCCCGCGGCCTTGTCGCTCAAGAGCGCGACCAGCGTCTGCCGGTAAATGTCCGACAGCTTCGGTACGTCTTCCACCGCCACGCACTCGTTGAGCTTGTGGATGGTGGCGTTGAGCGGGCCGAACTCGACCACTTCGCGACAGATGTCCTTGATGAAGCGTCCGTCGGAGGTGCCGCCGCTGGTGTTGAGGTCCGGGCGAATGCCGGTCACGGCTTCGATCGCGCCAGTGATGGCGCCGATCAGCTTGCCCTGTTCGGTCAGGAACGGATTGCCGGACAGGGTCCAGTCCAGCGAGTAATTCAGTCCGTGCTTGTCCAGGATGGCGTGGACCTGTTGCTTCAAGCCGTCGGCGGTCTGCTCGGTCGAAAAGCGGAAGTTGAACATCAGCTCGGCATCGCCGGGGATGATGTTGGTGGCGCCGGTGCCGGCCTTGAGGTTGGATACCTGCCAGCTGGTCGGCGGGAAGTAGGCGTTGCCCTCGTCCCATTTGACCGCGGCCAGTTCGGCCAGGGCCGGGGCGAGCAGGTGGACCGGGTTCTTGGCCAGGTGCGGGTAGGCGATGTGGCCCTGTACGCCGTGGACGGTGAGCTTGCCGGACAGCGAGCCGCGCCGGCCGTTCTTGACCGTGTCGCCGAACATCTTGGCCGAGGTCGGTTCGCCGACGATGCACCAGTCGAGCGAATCGCCGCGCGCGGCCAGGGTTTCCACCACCTTGCGGGTGCCGTGGGTGGCGATGCCTTCCTCGTCGGAGGTGATCAGCAGGGCGATCGAACCGGCGTGGCCGGGGTGGGTGGCGACGAATTCCTCGATGGCGGTGACGAAGGCCGCCAGCGAGGCTTTCATGTCGGCGGCGCCGCGACCGTACAGGAGACCGTCCTTGACGGTCGGCTCGAACGGGGCGCTGTGCCATTGGTCGACCGGGCCGGTCGGCACCACGTCGGTGTGGCCGGCGAAGCACAGCAGCGGGGCGCTGTCGCCGCGCCGCGCCCAGAAATTGTCGACGTCGCCGAAGCGCAGGCGCTCGACGGTGAAGCCGATTTTTTCCAGGCGTTCGATCATCAGGTTCTGGCAGCCCGCGTCATGCGGGGTGGTGGAGTCGCGCGAGATCAGGTCGCAGGTGAGCTGGACGGTCGGGTTCATTGGCCGAGCACCTCCGCATAGCGGCTGGCATCGAAGCCGACCAGCACGTGGCCGTTGGCAACCAGGACGGGGCGCTTGATCAGCGAGGGCTTGGCCTGCAGCAGGGCGAGCGCGCCCTCGGTGGTGGTGCTCCGGGTTTTTTCCTCGTCGCTGAGTGCGCGCCAGGTTGTGCCCTTGCGGTTGATCAGCACGTCGAGGGACACCTGTTCGAGCCAGCTGTCGAGCAGAGCGCGACTGACGCCCTGTTTCTTGAAGTCGTAAAAGTCCACATCCAGATCGCGCTCGGCTAGCCAGACGCGGGCTTTTTTGACGGTGGTGCAGTTGGGAATGCCGTAAATCGTTGTCATCGTGTTGCGTGTTCGGGTGGTGGAATGGGTCAGCGTTCGAGCAGGATATCGAAACTGGCCGGTGGTGGGGCATCGTTGTTGCGGGAAGGGCGTATTTGTCCCGGGCGCGTCTCGCTGCCGCTCTGGTTGACCAGCCAGTACAGGTTGCTGGCCGAGTCGGCGTGGGAGAGGGCTTCCTGCAGTGAAATCCGGTCTTCGCGGTAGAGCTGGTACAGCGATTGCTCGAAGGTTTGCGAGCCTTCGGCCATGCTGTTTTCGATCGCTTCTTTGATCTTGTCGATGTCGCCGTGGCGGATCAGTTCGGCGATATGGCTGCTGTTCTGCAGAATTTCCACGGCCGGCAGCAGCTTGCCGTCAAGGCCGAGCACCAGCCGCTGCGAAATCACGGCCCGCAGCGTGACCGACATATCGTACAGCAAGGCTTGCCGCGCTTCGTGCGGAAAGAAGCTGATGATGCGGTTGAGCATGTGGTAGCTGTTGTTGGCGTGCAGGGTGGTGATGCACAGGTGGCCGGACTGGGCGTAGTTGAGCGCGTGCATCAGGGTGTCGGCATCGCGGACCTCCCCGATCATCAGC
This sequence comes from Chromobacteriaceae bacterium, assembly GCA_030151505.1. GTDB lineage: Bacteria > Pseudomonadota > Gammaproteobacteria > Burkholderiales > Aquaspirillaceae > JASLDQ01. The sequence continues at coordinate 347 of JASLDQ010000222.1, read as the reverse complement.
AGGTCTGGCGCCTCGCGCATGGCGTTGCGCAGGGCGGTGCCGTAGCTCTCGGTGTCGACGCCGACTTCGCGCTGGTTGACCAAGGACTGGCCGTGTTCGAACAGGAATTCGATCGGTTCTTCCACGGTGAGGATGTGGCCGGGCTGAGTACGATTGCGTCGTTCCAGCATGGAGGCGACGGTCGTGCTTTTGCCGCAGCCGGTGGCACCGGCCACGAAGATCAGGCCCCGGCGGGCGCGGGCCAGTTCGCTGAGGATGTCGGGCAGGTTGAGTTCGGCGAGCGAGGGAATTCGGGTGGGCACGCGCCGGATGACCATAGCTGGCTGGCCGCGACTGACGAAAATGTT